>JAFAQW010000210.1 GCA_019245995.1 Vulcanimicrobiota bacterium
TCGACCGGGTTCGGAACCGCCATGGCGCTGTTCGGAATTTTCGTGGCGGTGTTCGGTGCCTGGCGATACTCAGCGACGCAGCGGGGCCTGGAGCAGGGGAAGATTTTAACGCTGTCGCCGCTTGCGGGCTACGGAATCTCCGTCGTCGTGGTCGCCATCGGAGCGATTGTCGCCATCGCCCTCTACTTCTTCTAGGATCTCCAAGCTGAAGTCCAGCGAGCGGGCAGCATGCGTGATCGCGCCTACGCTGATCAAGTCTACCCCTGTTTCTGCAATCTCTCGCACGTTGTCGACCGTCATGCCGCCACTGGCCTCGGTGACGATTCGGCCGCCGATCATGCCCACCGCCTCGCGGAGCTGCGCGGGCGTCATGTTGTCGAGCAGCACCGCGTCGATCGGCTCCAGCAGCGCTTCGCGCAACTGCGCCAACGTGTCCACCTCGAGTTCGATCTTCACCATGTGACCCGCGCGGTCTCGCGCCGCGGCGACCGCCGCGTGGATTGACGGTGCGAGCGCCAGGTGATTGTCCTTGATCAGCACCGCATCGTCCAGGCCGAAGCGATGATCGACGCCGCCGCCGCAGCGCACGGCATACCGTTCCAACGCGCGCAACCCCGGCGTGGTCTTGCGCGTGCCGGCGATGCGCGCGCGCGTTCCGCCGATCCGATCGACGAGCGCGCGAGTCGCGGTAGCGATGCCGGAGAGCCGTCCCAGCAGGTTCAACGCCGTGCGTTCGCCCGTCAGTATGGCGCGCGCCCTGCCGCGAATTTCGGCCACGGCTTGCCGTGCCGCGACGCGTTCTCCGTCGCGCGCCGCCGGCGCCGCGTCCAGGCGCTCGTCCAAAAGAGCGAATGCCAGCGTGGCCACGTCGAGCCCCGCCAGAATGCCTGTCTCCCGGGCGACGATGCGCGCGACGGCGTTACGGTCCGGCGGTACGATCGCATCGGTCGTCAGGTCGCCGCCGCGGCCCAGATCTTCGAGCAGGGCCGCTCGAACGAGCGGCTCCGCGAGGAGATCAGGCGACGTCGCGGAGTCGCGTGAAGGAGCGTTTGGCGAAGGCTTCATCGGCGTTCGGATAGTCGCTGCGATAATGGCTGCCGCGGCTCTCGCGCCGTTCGAGCGCGGCCTGCACGATCAGCCGCCCGACCACGAGCAAGTTGCGGAGCACGGGGCTCGTCGATTCGGGAAGCGCCTGGAGTTCGCTGATCCGCGCCAAGGCTTCGCGCAGCGCCTCTTGGTTTCGCACGAGCCCCACGTTCGCGTACATCACGTTGCGCAAGTCGCTTATGGCTTGCGTCGCGTCGCTCGCCACGGGCGGCACGCCGTCGTGCGGCCAGTCGAACGACGACGTGCCCGCAGAGCGCTTCGCGCGGTTGGCAATGTCGGTAGCGACGCGGGTGCCGTAGACCAGGGCTTCGAGCAACGAATTGCTCGCGAGCCTGTTGGCGCCGTGCACGCCGGTCGCGCTCGTCTCGCCGCAGGCCCAGAGGTTCTCGAGCGACGTTCGGCCCCACTCGTCGACCGCGATGCCACCCATGTGATAGTGAGCGGCGGGCGTTACGGGGATGTTTTGTATCCTGGGATCGATGCCGGCGTCCGTGCAGAAGCGAAAGACCGTCGGAAAGGCCGTTGGAAAGCGGTCGCCGATCGCGCCACGCGCATCGAGCCCGACCGTACGTCCACGCTGCTGCTGCTCGAAGATGGCGCGCGCCACGATGTCGCGGGGCGCGAGCTCTGCGTCGCGGTGCACGGCGACCATGAACCGTTCGCCCAAATCGTTCACGAGGATTGCGCCCTCGCCCCGCACCGCCTCCGTCACGAGCGGCATCGGATCTTGCCCGATCGCGAGTGCCGTCGGGTGAAACTGCACGAACTCCATGTCCGCGAGCACGGCGCCCGCGCGCGCGGCCATGGCGATTCCGTCCCCCGTGGCACCCACGGGATTGGTGGTGTAGCGGAAGAGCCGTCCGATCCCGCCGGTCGCGAGAACGACGGAGCGCGCGTGAAACGCGATAGGTCGCCCCGTCTCGTTGAGGTGGCCCAGCGCGCCGGTGACGCGGCCGTCGCGCAGGAGCAGATCGTCCGCGACGATGTTTTGCTCGATCTCGATCGTCGGCTGCGCGGCTACCGCTTCAATGAGCGTCTGGAGGATCTCGTGACCCGTTGCGTCACCGCCGGCCTTGACGATGCGGCGCCGCTGATGCGCGGCTTCACGCCCGAGCGCGAGCTCGCCGCCGGCCGTGCGGTCGAATGCCGCGCCCAGTTCCAGTAGCTCTTCGATACGGGCCGGGGCGTCGTGGGTCAGGATGTCGACGATCTTCGCGTCGCTGATCCCGGCGCCGGCGCGTCGCGTGTCGATGGAGTGAAGCCGCGGCGAGTCGTCTTTTCCCAACGCGGCCGCGATGCCGCCTTGCGCCCACTCCGTCGCGGCGCCTTTCCCCAAATGCGTCTTGCAGAGCACCGTTACGCGAGCCGGCTGCAATTTGAGCGCGGCGGCCAAACCGGCAATGCCCGCGCCGACGATCAGCGCGTCGCTCGTTCGCCGGTCCATGCCGCTTTAGTCTCGCAGCGCCGCGCTGTATCCGAGCATTCGTTCGACCGCGCCGCGCGCGCGCTCGGCGACCGCTGGATCGACGGTCACTTCGTATTGCATCGTCCGGAGGCTGTCCAACACCTTCGGCAGCGTGTTGCGCTTCATGTGCGGGCATAAGTTGCAAGGCCGCACGAAGTGCACGTTGGGATGAGCACCGGCAACGTTGTCGGCCATCGAACACTCCGTGAGCATCAATACACGGGGCGCACGTTGCTGCGCGGCCAGCGTACCCACGTAGGCGGCCATGCCGTGCGTCGAGCCGACGTAGTCCGCCTCCGCCAGCACGTCGGGCGGGCATTCCGGATGCGCGAGCACGATCAGCGAAGGATCGTCCCGGCGAAAGCGCGCGACGTCGTTACCGGAAAACCGTTCGTGGACCTCGCAGTGGCCCTTCCAGGCAATAATCTGCACGTCTGTTTTCGACGCCACGTACTTCGCGAGATATTCGTCCGGCAAGAAGATCACGCGAGGCTGTCCCAACGCCTCGACGATGTGCACGGCGTTGCCGCTGGTGACGCAGACGTCGGATTCCGCTTTGACCTCCGCCGACGTATTGACGTAACTCACCACCGGCGTCCCCGGATAACGTTCCCGAAGCAGCCGCACGTCCGCGGCGGTGATGGATTCGGCGAGCGAACAGCCCGCGCGCAGGTCCGGCACGAGCACCGTCTTTTCCGGATTCACCAGCTTCGCGGTCTCCGCCATGAAGTGAACGCCGCAGAGCACGATGACGTCGGCCTTCGTCTCTTTCGCCTTCATCGCCAAGGCGAGCGAGTCTCCCACGATATCCGCGACGGTGTAGAATATTTCCGGCACCTGGTAGTTATGTGCCAGTATGACGGCGTTGCGTTCCTTTTTCAACGCGTTGATCGCCGCGACGTACGGCGCGTGCAGCGGCCATTCGACGCGCGGGATAACGTGTTCGACGCGCGCGAAGATGCTCGTAGTTTCCGCCGCCGCTTCTTCGGGAGCCGGTAGTTCGATGACGCTCATTATGCCGGATGAGATGCTTGCGGCTTGTCGTGCCGCTTCTCCCCTTTGGTTCCAACCATCGCCGCCGCCGGCGCGTTGCGTCTTCTGGGGAATAGCAAGCGAGGGCCCGGCGCTCGAGGGCGCGTTAGACGCCCCCCCGCAGTGGGTACCAGCGCCAGTGGAGACACTATTGGTATCCGAGAGAGGAAGCATTTCATGAATCGTTGGTTTTTTGGTCTTATGTTGGCGGGCGCGATGATCGCGGGCGCCACGTCGCTCGCGGCCACGGCGGCCCAACCGGTTCCGACGACGTCGCCGATGGCGTCGGCCTCGCCGACGCCGATGACGACGATGCGGCCCTAACAGGCCTTAAACAGCCAGTGGGTATGCCGTCCGAGCGATTAAACTGACGCTTCGCGAAGGCGGCATACCCCGAACCGAGCTGACCTGGCGCGGGGTCATTCTGGGCTGCGCCATCACGCTGATCTTCACGGCCGCGAACATCTATCTCGGCCTGAAGGTCGGCCTGACGTTTGCATCGACCATTCCCGCGGCCGTTATCTCGATGGCGGTGTTGCGCGCGCTCAAAAACGCGACGATCTACGAAAATAACATCGTGCAGACGCTCGCCTCGTCGGCGGGCACACTTTCCGCGGTCATCTTCGTATTGCCGGGCTTAGTGATGATCGGATGGTGGCAGGGCTTTCCCTTCGCGCAGTCTTTTGCGATCTGCGCGATCGGCGGCGTGCTCGGCGTGATGTACAGCGTGCCGTTGCGGCGCGCCTTAGTGGCGCAGTCCAGCCTTCCGTATCCGGAGGGCGTTGCGGCGGCCGAGGTCCTCAAGGTCGGAACGCGCGCCGGTTCGGACGACGAGCGCAATCGCGCGGGGCTCGTTGCGTTGGCGAGCGGCGCGCTCGTCTCGGCGGCCTTTGCGGCGGTTGTCGCGACGCGCATCTTCGCGGCTTCGCTCGCGGGATATTTTCGGGCCGGCGCCGCGACCACTGGAATCGGTTTCTCGCTATCGCTCGCACTGGTTGGCGCGGGACAGCTGATCGGGCTCACGGTTGGTCTTGCGATCCTCACGGGACTCGTCATCGCGTGGGCCATCGCGACGCCCGTATTGACCGCGTTGCACCCGGCCGCCGGCGCACCCGCGGACGTCGCCAACGCCGTGTGGTCGCATCAAGTGCGGTTTATCGGCGCGGGCGCGATCGGCGTGGCGGCGATCTGGTCGCTCGGACGGCTCGTGCGGCCCGTCGTTGCCGGCGTGTCGTCGGCGCTGGGGGCATCGCGCCTTCGCGCGCAGGGCGACGCGGCGTTGCCGCGCACGGAACGCGATCTGCCGATCCACGTCGTCGGTCTGATCTCGCTGGCATGCCTGGTCCCGTTGGCGGCGCTGCTCGCGGCGTTTCTCGCCGGGGGCGCGCTGCGACCCCTCGCCGCGGAACTGACGATCGCCGCGGTGATCTACGTCGTGATCGCCGGCTTTTTCGTGGCGGCGGCGTGCGGCTACATGGCCGGCCTCATCGGGTCGTCCAACAGTCCTGTGTCGGGGCTCGCGATCTTGGCCGTCATCGGCGCATCGCTGATGGTCCTCGCGCTCGCGCACGGGATCGCCGCGAGCGCGCCGCTCGAATTGATCGCCTACGCGCTCTTCGTGACGGCGGTGCTCCTCTGCGTGGCGACGATTTCGAACGACAACTTGCAAGATCTGAAAACGGGACAGCTGGTCGATGCGACGCCGTGGCGACAGCAAGTCGCGCTGATCGTTGGCGTGGTGATGGGAGCCCTCGTGATTCCGCCGATCTTGGATCTGCTCAATCGGGCCTACGGTTTCGCGGGCGCGCCCAACCTTCACGCCGGTTCCCAACCGCTGCCGGCACCGCAAGCGACGCTGATCTCCGCGCTCGCGAAGGGCGTAATCAGCGGTCAGATCGACTGGCACCTGATCGGGATCGGTGCGCTCGTCGGCGCGGCGATCGTCGCGACCGACGAGCTCCTGCGCCTGCGGCGCCTCGCACTGCCGCCGCTCGCGGTCGGTCTCGGAATTTACCTGCCCGCCTCTACCACCGCTCCGGTCGTCGTGGGCGCGATCCTCGGCTGGGCCTACAATCGCTGGGCCGGGCGCTTGGCGGATGCGGAACGCGCAAAACAGCTCGGCGTTCTGGTTGCGTCCGGCTTGATCGTCGGTGAGAGCCTTTTTGGCGTGTTGTTG
>JAFAQW010000212.1 GCA_019245995.1 Vulcanimicrobiota bacterium
CAAACAGATCGCGAACCAGGAAGAAGACCAAGCGCAGATTCAACTGCAGGCGCTCAACCAGCGCATCGAGTCCGAGGCCCGCAACGCGCTCGAATCCTATCAGGCCGCGCTCGCGCGCCTTTCGGCGACGAGCCAAGCACGCGCGTCTGCGGAGTCAGTCTATGCAAGCGAGCTACGAAAATTCCACAACGGTGGCTCCACGACGTTCCTCGTGCTGCAGCGTCAGGTCGAGCTCGCGCAGGCGCGCGCCGGGGAGCTGCAGGCGCAGACCGACTTGAACAAGGCCGTCGTGGAGTTGCAGCGGGTCGAGGGCACGATCTTGACCGACAACGGCGTCAATCTTCAAACGATCGGCGCTCGAGCCTTGCCAAACACTCCGAAGCCCCGCTAGCAAGGCGGGAACGTTCGGCGAACGCCGCACGGGTGAGGCCTCTGCCCGTCGCCGCGCGCTCGTCCACGGGCTGGGCCGTCGTCGTCGCGGCTCTCTACGCGATGGTGGCCGCCGTTTATGCCTACCTCGGGATGTGGCGGTACGCGATCTTCCGGGCCGGCGTTGACGACTGCATCTTCACGCAGGTCGTCAACGGCGCATTCGCCGGTTTCTCCGCGACGCTCGAAGGATCGGTCAACCATTTCCTGATCCATTTCTCGCCGATCTTGCTCGTGGCGTTGCCGTTCGTACGAGCCTTCGACGGCACGCGGGGCCTCATCGTCTTGCAGGCGCTGCTCGCGGCGGCTACCGTTGTTCCCGTCTGGGGGATCGCGGCTGCGCGCTTACCGAGATGGCTCGCTTTCGTCGTCGCCGTCGTTGCGGCGTCCTATCCGCCGCTGAGCGCGCTGGCCGTCGGAGACTTTCACGAGCTCGCCTTCGCGCCGCCGGTTGCCGCGGCGTTGGTGTGGGCGATCGACCGCAAAGCGTGGCGGCTCGCGATCGCGGCGGCTCTGGTCCTCGCGATGGTCAAAGAGGATCAGTTCGTCGCCCTGGCGTTCATCGGCGGCGTCGTGGTCGCGCTGAGTAAAGGCGATCGCAGGCAGCGAGCGTGCGGCATCTGGATCGCGGCAATGGGGCTCGCCGGAGCGGCATTCTATTTCGGCATCCTACGGCCGTTACTCGACCCGCACTTTCCGTATTTTTCGCTGCACTATTACGAGTGGTGGCGCTTTCCCGCTACGCCCGCGGGGTTCGTCGGCCCGTTCTCGGCGGCACGAGCGCATTATCTCCTGGCGATCCTGTTGCCGTTGGCGTTACTTCCGCTAGGATCGCGCTACGCGCTCTTCGCATTGCCCGGTTTGGCCGAGGTGCTGCTCTCGCACGAAGGCATCACCATGGCGTTGGGCGCGCACTATACCGCGACGTGGAGCGGCTACCTGCTGTGCGCCTTCGCCGACGGCGCGTACACGCTCTATCGCCGTTCCGACGTGGTGGCGAAGGGCGCGCTCGCCGTCGCGCTGGTGGCCTCGTTCTTGACGAGCCGCTACTTCAGCCCCATCGCTCCGGGCTACGCGCTCTACCGCAGGCCGAGCGAAGCCGACGCCGCGCGCGAGCGCATCTTGCTGGCACTCCCGCGCGATGCCGGCGTCGGCACGGGCGGATTCGTGATCGCCCATCTCGGGATGTTTCCGCATGCCACGATCGCCATGGACGGACAGGAGTATTTAATCTTCGATGCCTTCACCGATCCCGCCGCGTCGCGCGTCGGCGACTGGCCGAAGATCGCGCGACTCGTTGCGAGCGGCGCGTACTCGAAGGAGTCTGATAGCGACGGGCTCATCGTTCTCAAAAAAGACTCCGCGCGACGTCAGCTACCAGTCCGGTAAATGCGCCCGCGCCAGCGGACCGTGCGGCCGAAGAGGCTCGCGGCCCAGACGGCGAGGCTGAGAAGGTCGCGTGGGACGATCAACGCGACGTCGTCGCGTGCCGCGCCGAACGCGTAGCGTGCCACATAGTGGACGGCGACGCGCAGCGCGAGCACGCTGGCGAGCAGCGGAATCGCCGCTGCACGATTTCCGCCGAAGATCAGATACAGCAGCGCGAGGGGCAGGGCGAACGTCAGGAACGAGAAGGCGTAGCCGGCCGGCGCGAGCGCACGGTGCGTGCGGGCCCAGCGCAGTTCGTGCGACCACAGCGCCGCCAGCGTAATCTCGTTGACGTCGGTCCGAACGGGATAGCGGCAGAGCTCGACCTCGTAGCCGCGTTGCGCGACGAGCTCCCCCAGCTTGTGGTCATCGGCCAAATGATCGCCCAGCGCCGCCAGGCCCCCGATGTCGTCGAGCACGCGCCGGCGGACCGCCATCGTCGCGCCCAGGCAAAAGCGCAGCGCTCCAAGGGCGAGCGCCACGAGGACCGACGGAGCGAACTGATCTTGAATCTGCAAGGCGCCCAAGCGCGACACGATCCCGTCGTTGGGCTCGCCGGAGTACAGGCATGTGATGGCGCCCACGCGCTCGGAGGCAAAGCCGGCCGCAAGTGCGCGCAGATATTTTCGGTCCACCCGGATGTCGCTGTCGGCGATCACGACGATCTCGCCCTGGGGCTCGACGCCTGCCTTCGCCACGTTCGCGATCTTGGGATTGAGCATGCCCGGCGCGCGCCCGAGCGCAATCGCGGCGGGGCACCACGCAAAATCGGCGACTACGCGTTGCACCGTCGGCAGCGCCGGGTCGTTCGCGCTCGCGAGGCAGAAAATCACTTCGTACCGCGCGTCGTAGTCTTGCTCGCAAAACGACGCGAGGTTTCGGTAAAGATTCGGCTCGATTCCGGCGACGGGCTTGAGCACGCTAATGGTCGGTAGGAAATCCCGCGCGAGTTCGATCGGCCGCATCGCAAACTGCAACAGCCTGACGGCGGCAATCGCAAGATACACCGCGCCTGCGACGGCCACAACCAGCAACCCAAGCGTCACGCTGATGCTCCCAGTGTCATCCTGAGCCTGTCGAAGGATGACGCAGAGATAACGTTGAGGTCGAGGCTAATTCTCCGTATGTCGTCAGCGCTATGCCGCGTGCAACGATCGCCTCGCGGACGCGCTCGCTCGTCAAAGCCGCGAGCTCTTCTTGCCAGGCGAAAGCCGCGGCGCCCGGGTCGGGACGCGCGAGCGGACGCGTCGCGGGATGGAAGAGCATCTCCGTCACGCCGTCCGGCAGCGCGTCCAGCATTTGGAGGACGCGAGTCTCCGTCATCGCGCCGGCATCGTTCAAGCCGAGCACGTAGTCGTTACAGACGAGCCCCGCGCGTCGAGCTCGCGCGCGCATCAGGGCCAGCCACGGCGCGATGCTCCGCGTTCCGCCGCGAGGTTCGCGAGGAATTCGAATTGCGCGCATCCCGTAGCGTCGTCCGATCTTCACGATTAACCCGAATACCGTTGGATGGACGTGCATGTGGTTTTGTGCGTCCACGCGATCCAGGCGCAGCCCCGTTCTTGCAAAGGCGTCGAACTGCGCCCGAATCTCGTCGGCGAGTTGCCGCCGCGCGCCCGGGCGGAAGAAGAATTGCGCGCCCGCCGTCAGGAGATCGTCGAGAAAACGCCCGTTATCGCCGACCAAATCCGGGATGCGTTCCGGCGGCAGGGTCGGAGCGCCGTTGACGAGCACGACGTGCAGTCCGACGGCGAGTTCGGGCATGCGCCGCTTGCGTTCGACGGCGTCGTGGGCCGCAGGCGCCGCGACCATGAGGCTGGCGGAGCGAAGGACTCCGTTGCGATGCGCGCTCTCCACGGCCTCGTTGACTTGCGGCTCGGCGCCGAAGTCATCGGCCGTGAGAATCAGCCGCTTCACTTACTCAATGATGTCTTTGAGAATTTGGATGGCGTCGGCAATCACCTTGGGTGGCGCTTTAGCGGCAAAGCGGGCACGCCTCGCGCTCCAATCCAACGACTTAACCTGGTGGATCATCGCACATCCGAGCACTTTGAACGTGCGTGGGAGTGGTACTTCGAAGGCATGTCCTTTCGCTTTTGTGGTTATAGGTGCCACGAAAGCTAAGCCAAACGTGGAGTTAAAAGACGCCGGCGACAGAACGAGGGCGGGCCTGCGTTTCTTTTGCTTGTGCCCTAGCTGAGGATCGAAATCAAGAATGATGACATCTCCCCGATCCGGGGCCGTCATTCCAGTTCTCGGCCGAAGGCGTGACCGGTATGCGTCTCAGATTCTCTCCCGCGTACCGTGGCGAGCCGGAGCTCCAGACGGGAACGAGCGGGGCGCTCCAGGGCAATCCCACGCGCCGTTCGTCGGAGCGACATTTCGTCACCCTCGCAGATGCCGAGCTCTCGTGCGACCGCGGCGGGCAATCGGACGGTCAGGCTATTACCGTATCTAGCGACTTTTGCGTTCATGTATACACTTAGTATATACGCCCCCGCCGGCGCTACGCAAGCCGTTGCGGGGAAGGCCGCTCCGCCAAATCTGCAGCAGCCGCTTCGTCGATAAACCACAGGAGCTTGCCGGAGGCGGGCCGCACCGACTGCGCCGGCAGCCGGGCGGAATCGCGCGGGCCCTCGATTACCTCGGCCAAGACGCGCGACTTCTGCGCGCCGGCGACCGCAAACGCGACCGCGCGCGCGAGATTGATCACGCGCGGGGTGATGGTGACGCGCCACATGTCGCCCGATGGCGCCTGCACGGCGTGCACGAGCGTCCGATCGTCGGTCTCGGGCGACGCGCCGGGAAAAAGCGACGCGGTGTGGCCGTCTTCACCGACGCCAAGCAGCACGAGATCGAAGTGCGGTGCGCCGCCGAGATCCGTGCGCAACAGCGACGCGTACTCGTTGGCAGCGATTCCGGGATCGACTTCGCCCCGAATCCGATGCACGTTCTGCGGCGGAAGGCCGATCGCGTCCAGAAACGCCTTGGCCACCATGGCGTAATTCGATCGGTCGTCGGTCGGTGGCACGCAGCGCTCGTCGCCGAAATAAATGAACGTATCGTTCCAGGGAATCCGGCTGCGCAGCGGCTCGCGCCCGAGCAGCTCGTAGGCCGGACGCGGCGTGTTGCCGCCCGACAGCGCCACGCGAAACGCGCCGCGTTCGCTCACGGCGGCACGGGCTGACTCCGCAAAATAGTCCGCCAATCCCTGCGCGAGTTGCGCTTGATCGGCGTAGATGCGTAGGTCTCCCGAACCGGTCATGGCCGCTCCTTTCTGCAGGCGAGAATGTCGCCCGCCGCCCGCAGGGAGTCGCGAAAAATGCGGTCGTTCTGGCCCCACAGTATGGCGCGTTCGAGCAGCGTCGCGATGCCGGGATTCACGACCGCCCGATACCGGTGTCGCTCGCTGCCGTCGCCGCACACGCTCAAATGAATCGTCTCTGCTTCGTCGTCGGCTTCCGCCAAAAACCGGACGTTCGCCGACTGCAGCCGCACCGACGAAATCCGCCGCGGCGCGCCCTCTCGCCGGATCTCGAAGGCAATCTTTTCGCCGTGGCGATCCAAGAACGCATCGTCCGAACAGGTCTTCCACTGTAGGCGGCTCGACAGCCAGCCCAGCAAATAGTACGCCTCCGGATCCGAGCCGCACGTAACTTCGACGTGCCGCAGCTCGAAGAGCGCGCCGGCGTCTTTGCCGTCGAAGAACGTTGCCACGCTCTCCTGCCACGGCCCCAGCCGGAGATAGGCCACGTCCGCGAGCGCGAGGTGCGGATGATGCTCGAGATACTCCACCAGCTGGCACAGTGCGGCCCGTTCGTTATCGACGAGCGAGCTATTGTACAGCACGATCTGCGCGTGCTGCGCGAGCTGCGCGAACCGTTCGTCGTGCGCGATGTCCCCCGCGACCCACGCCAGAACGAGCGGCGCTTCGGGCGCGCTCAGCGCCGTGACGGCCGATCGCAGCACCGCG
>JAFAQW010000067.1 GCA_019245995.1 Vulcanimicrobiota bacterium
ACCATGAACGGCGCCGGAAGGCAAACATACGTTCGAATCCGCTTGACAGTCCTTGGAGAGCCCGTGGTAAAATCTTGGGGACGAACACTCGTTTGGCACAACATATAGGAGGGTCGAAGGTGCAGAGGCGCAGACGATTCACGCTCATGCCGGCGATCGCGCTGGCGGGCCTGGCGCTGATGGTGGCCTTACCGACCCTCTCCAGCGTGCGGCTCTACGCCGCTTCCGCTCAGCGCTATACCGTCGTCACCGTGCGCCCCGGGGACACCCTGTGGGGCATCGCGACCGCTCACTCAGCGGCCGGATCGGACGTCCAAGAGACGATCGATCGCATCACGGCGGCCAATAAGCTTCAGGGCGGCACGCTCCAACCCGGCGAGCACCTCAGAATACCCGAATAGGCGCTATCTTCGCGAAACCAGCACGACGCTATGGCCGTCGTGTTCGTCTAAGAACGCCAAGCCGTCCATCATCCAGGAATCGAGGCCGTCGCCGGAATGCCGGGCCACCTCACGCACGACGTGCATTCGGTCGCGCAGCCATTGTAACTCGCCACGCGTGGTGACGGGAAAGACCGTCCGATCGCAGTCTTCGCAGCGATAGCCGGCCTCGGCTATGGTTTCGCCATCGAGTCGGACACGAGTTTCAGCGTCGTCTGCAGCGTCGTCGTCATGCTTTGGCCGCCCATGGCGGAGTCGCGCCGCACGACGTATTCCTCCACGGACACCGGCACCTTGCGTGCCCCATCGTAGTCGAGCTGCGACGAGATATCCGTCGTGGTCGGCGTGCCGCCGTGCTGGCGCAAGAGGCGGCGTTCGTCGATGTGCATGACGCCGTTGGCGCTGGAACGCACCGAGTACTCCGCTGTCCGCGTCGCCTCGGCATCGCTCTGGTCCACTTTCCACTGCTTCATGCCGTCGGTGACCGCCGGATCGGCAAACGACGGCGCCAAGAAGCGCAGGAGCGTTAACTCCTCGGAGTTCATCTGGCGATTCGGGTCGCAAATGTTGTTCGTGTTTCCATAGGTGACGCACAGGATCGGGTCGCTCGAGCGAAGGTCCTGGCCACGCTCGCTGATCTTGACGACGAGGCCGCCGTCGGGCTGCAAACCGACCGCGTCAACCGTAATCGTTCCGCGATCCTCGAGCGCGCCGCGATAATCGCGCGTGTTGCCCGCGCCGCTGTGCGTGTCCGACGCATAACCGTTGCTGCCGTGGCTTTCGAGATCGCCCGTGCTGCTATACGTGAACGAATAGACCAAGTGGCGGCCCGGCGCAGGCGTCGGCGCGACCGCGCACAGGCTCGGCACGCCGATGAGAACGGCAAGTAACCCCAAACGACAGTTCATGGCGTCTCCGATTTCGAGGGAGCGTCGCGCAAGACGCCGCAGGCGCGGCCGATCTCGCGCGTCGCCGACGAGACGGCGGCCTCGCGGCGGGCCGTCTCGTCTTGCGTCCAGTTGAGGCCCTTGACGATCATCGAGATCGGATTGAAACCCACTTGCAGGCCCGGAATCTGCGTGAGATCGATCTCGTAGGGGTTGGGATCTCGCAGACCGATCTGGTCGGACGACTGGAACGGTCCCGGGGTCGGCGTCTGCATGGACGCCGCCTCTCTGCTCACGATATCGCTTCCTTGAATGGACGCCAAATATTCTTCGCCGGCGTGCTGCATGTCGCCAAGCTGCTGCGTCGTCACGAATCCGTTGATCAGATCGAGCTCGGCGCTCTGCGTCGCGAGCACCTTCAGCATCGCCTCTCGCGCCGCGCGCAGTTTTTCATCGTCTTCGGGAACGCCGCTCGGATGCGCGAGCGTCGAGTTCTCCAGTATTTTCTGAATCGCGATCGTGTTCTGCGCGAGGGGCGTCACCAGCATTTCCATCCGCTCGAGCGCCATCGCGCGCCCCGGCGAGTTCCAATCCGTCGTGTCGCCTGGACCGCGGCCGCTCGTATATGCGGTCTGCAGGTAATCTTTGAAGATCGGCTGGCTTTTCGCAACATCGCGGTCGTTCTGCAGCATCATCGCGATTGCGGGCAAGATGTGGTCGTGCAGCTCGGTGCACATCGGGCGCGACAGCGCCCGGTAGATCTGCGGCGGCGACGTCGCGCTCGGCGACGGCGTCGCCAGCGCCGTGGCGAACGGCGGCGCTAGTGCCAGCACCGACGCGACGGCGACGGTCGCGGAAAAACCCGCCGAGAAATATCGGCTCACGAAACTACTCTACGCCGCGCTCCGACCCGCCGCCCTTCCGGTGAAAAAAGAACGGAGGCCCTCGCCGTTGGCGAGAGCCTCCTTGTTCTGCTGTGTGCGAGCGGTCGTCGACTAGAGTTTTACCGTCGCGGAGAAGTACGCGCTAAACGGTAGGTAACTGCCGATGCCGTTGCCGGTGAGCGGGAAGTAGGGCTGCGTCTGCCACGTGTACGGCGTCACTCCGTTGGCCTTCTTGTCGTTCGGAGAGTTGCCGTTGAACCAGCCCTGCCCCGGCGTCGTGCCGACGTAGAGCGAGTTGCTGTTGTATCCGCAGTAGACGTTCCCCGGTGAGTATGGCGACGTCCAGGACGCCGACGTTCCACCCCAGCAGGTGTGGAAGACGTTCGTCAGCGTGGCCTGCAACCGGATCTTCGGACTGACGTCGTAGCTCACTTGCAGGTTGCCGATCGCGATGTTCGGTTCCACGAACTGGCCGATGTTCGAGAACTGGCCGGTCGCGGGATTCGGTATGTAGAGGTAGCCGAACTGCGCCGCGGCGCCCGGGCCGGCCACGTGCCGGTAGTCGCAATCCAACGGGTTGTTGGTCGTCGCGACGTGCGTGATCCCTTGGCTCAGGCTGCAGACTCGCGGATCCACGCCCACGACGTCCATCGGCGAGCCGTAGTACGTGCCCGACTGCCACTGGATGCTCGGCGTGATCGCGAGCTTATCGTGCCGCCAGCTCGCCACGAGCGTGGCCACGTACGGCGAGGCGTAGCCCTGCGCGTAGATGGCATATCCCGGACCGAGCGACGGCTGGAGCTGGTAGATCGTGCCCGGATACCAGCCGTTGGGATCCTGCAATCCCTGCGCCGGCTCGCCGTAGTAGGCGTTAAGCACCGGCGAGAACGCCACCGTGCTGGAGCTGCAGGGCACCTTGATCATGCTCGCGTTGAGGCAGGGCGCGCTGCACGAGACGCCCTTACCGGCTTCGTAGCACATGCTTGGGGCCGAGTAGCCCAGATTGGTGCACTGGCCCTTGAACTGGCTGTACCCCTGCTTGGTGAGGCAGTTGTAGTTCAGGATCAAGGTGTTCAGCGTGTTGATCTGGTTCGGCACGATGCCGGACTGGTATTGGGTGTACGCGTGCGTGTACGTGAACGCCAACTGACCGGAGAACCCGTTGCGCGAGAAGTCGCCCTTCGTGAGCGCGAACTCGGCCCCGTAGTTCTGGTATCGGCCGACCGGTATCTGCGTAACGAAGCCGGCGCCGATAAAGGACTGCTGCTCCCAGTTGGAGGTCAAGCCGTAGAACGGCGTGATCTTGAAGCTCAGGTCGGTTCCCCGAACGTGATGCTCCAAGGAGAGGTCGTACTGCGCCGACGTCTCACCCGGCAGCGGGTGGAACGGCGACGTGAAGCCCGCGTTGAGGAAGTTGGCCCACAGGCTCGTCGCGTTGCCGGAGAGGTTCTGATATTGAACCGCTGCCGTCAACGGGGGCTCTGAGTACCGGCCACCCGAGAAGCGCCACACCGTGTCCGGAGACTGGGTGTACGTGACGGAGTAGCGCGGCTCCCAGTAGTTGAGGTTGTACGAACCGGGCGAGGCGATGCTGAACGCGGAGCCCGGATGCGTGTAGCCCGCCGGGCACGTTGCGAGCAGCTCCGGCGTCGGCGGCGGGAAGACGCCCGGGCCGAGCGGGTTGACGAGCACCGTTCCTGCGACGCCCTTCCAGCACACGTACTTCTGCACGATCTGGCCCCAGAACTGGTTCTGGATCGAGTTCGTGTTGGCCAGACCGTACGTGTAGCTGTCGTAGCGTAGCGCTACGTTGAAGAGCCACTTGTCGTTCGGGCGGAACTGGTCGGAGATCTCGCCGTTGTAGAACTGCGGCTTGACCGTGTTGTAGGTTCCCTGGGCGTTGCCGTTCCAGAGTTGCGCGTAATAGGCGTCAGCGCGGCCCGCGGGGCTATTTGCCGGGGGAAGAGGCGCTCCACCGGGCTGGTTGATCGCAAACGGATTGGTATACCAGGGTCCGCCGGGAATGCACGGCACCACGGCGCCTGCCTTCAGCTTGAGACTCGGAATGGCCACTGGAGTGTAGCACGTGAAGTTGCCGTTGTTGTCGGAGATGAACCCAACCTTCGACGTTCCGACGCAGCCGTTCTGCGCTTGCGCCAGCAACGGACAGCCGAACAGCGGCTGATACGACGCCGTCAGGTAGCCGGTGTTGTTAAACCGCGAGGTCGTCGCGTATACGCCGTTGCCCGAGATCTGGAAGAGGTTCTGGTCGTTGATCTGATCGGCGAACATCAGCTGGCCGCCGCTCGTGTGCGTGATCAGCATATAGTTCGGGCTGCCCGGGCAGTAGCCGAGGTTGTACGAGAAGGCGCAGTTCTGGCCGTCCAGCGTCCAGTCCGAGAAGAACGAGTAGGCGTAGGCGCGGACGAACGCGCGCTCGCTGAGCGCGTGCGTGTACTGCAGCTTGACGATGCCCTCGTCGTTGTTGTTGTTATCCTGTCGGCCCAGCGGAATGGGAGCCAACGGCTCGCGGTTCTGCGGGCTGTTGGGCTGATAGTACCACTGGTACGGCAGCGGATCGCCGCCGGGGGCGACGTTCGTGCCGAACGGCAGGTTGTACGTGATGGCATCAATGTAGTGCGGGACGTTATACGGACACGTGCCGCCATAGATTGCGCCGCACAGCGGCGAGAGTTTGCCCGAGCACCCCTTCAGGTTGGGGCAGTACGGCAGACCGGTGGTCAGGGCCGTCCAGTTCTGGATCCCCGGTCCCGACTGGTCCATCGAGTTGTTCCACACGGTACGCAGCGCCGAGGAGCTCCACATGAGCTGCACGTCGTCGCGCAGTCCGCTCGGGTGCGGGATGCCGACGTGGAAGTTCACCACGTTCTCCCGGTCGGTGATGAACGCCGGGCTTCCGCCGCCCGACCACGCGTACGAGTACGCGTCGCAACCGTCGCTCAAGCCGTTGGCCGACGACGGAGGCAGTCCGCTGACCAGGTTGCAAACGGGAGCGATGCCCGGACCCGCGGGGCTATTGCAGAACAGGCCGCAGGAATACGTTCCGAGCGGCTGTCCGATCGACGCGTACGGCGCGCCGTTGTTGTTGTCAACGTAGTTGAACGCCTGGTTATAGCCACTGATCCCGATGTAGTACGAGAACGTGCGGTCCGGAGTGGAGCCGCCGGCCTCGACGCGGGCCGAGTGGTAGAACGCCTGCGTCCCCACGCTGCCGTACAGGTTGGCAAAGCCGGGGAACGTGCCCGTCTTGATCACCTGATTGATGAACCCGGAGATGCCCGAAGACGAGATCGAGCCGGGACCACCGCCGGTATAGACTTCGAGCTCTTGGAGCCCGAGGTTCGAGCCGGTCGACGACGTGTAGTTGTCAAAGGACCGGTTCATCGGGATGCCGTCGTACTCGAAGCCGGTCGTCCACGGGTTTTGCCCGCGAACCACGACGGCTTGGTTCCATCCCATGCCGCCCGTGCCGATGACGAGTCCCGGCGTCGTTGCGATGGCCGAGTACATGCTCTCGAGCGACCCGCCGCCGCCGAGCGCGACCGCGGCCTGTTGGGTCGCCGGGTTGACGCTATAGAGATCACCGCCGACGCCCGGCTTGACGAGCGCGGCGCCCGCCTGCGAGGTGACGTGAGCGATCGTTCGGAGCGCCCGCTGCATCGTGATGGCGACCTGTTGCGTCTGGTCCGCGAATACCACGGAGCCAGGCACTGAGATCGGCTGGTAACCCTCACGCGTGAGGTCCAGCGTATACGTATCGGGCGCTAACGAGAGGAGAATAAAATGTCCTCCCGCGTCCGTCGTCGCGGATGCGGTTTGCGAAGGCGAGACTGCGCGGACTGAAACGCCGGCAATCGGTGCGCCATTCGGATCCTTTACCGTGCCCGCGAGGTTACCGGTGACGCCGGCCAGTGCCCATGTTCCCTGGCTGACGAATGCACCGAGCAACAACGCGGTCACGACCGCGTGACGGAGGGTTCGATGTATTGTCATCTGTTGTAACCCTCTGTGATGTTAAGTTGTCAAAAGGCGAGCCGCCCTGGCTCCGGGCACCTATGCAGGCGCCGGGAATTGATCAGAGTGACCCACTGCGCTAAGGATTTGCTCAGGGTCGGGCGGCATCCTTTATGGTTTCTTAAAAGGAAGCCGCGGGCACGGGCCTGCCCCGGCGCGCGACCTCGCTGGCCAACAGGGCCGGAATCTCCGACGGCCGCCCGGCCACCGGGACCCCAGCCGCCTCGAAGGCTTTGATTTTGCTTTGAGCGGTTCCGAAGGCGCCGGAGACGATCGCGCCCGCATGCCCCAGCGACTTTCCGGGCGGGGCGTTGCGGCCGCCCACGAACGCGACGACCGGCACGTCCGCCACGTGCTCGGCGATGAAGGCCGCCACATCTTCCTCGTCGGTGCCGCCGATCTCACCGCAGAGGACGAGCGCCTGCGTTTGGGGATCGTTCTTGAACTCGCGGAGGCACTCGACGAAGGTCGTGCCGATGACGGGGTCGCCCCCGACGCCGACGCAGGTGGACTGCCCGAAGCCGGCGCGAGTGAGCAGGTCCACCACCTCGTAGGTCAGTGTGCCCGAGCGGGACACCACGCCGACCGTCCCTTCCTTAAAGACGTGGCCGGGCATGATGCCCACCAGCGCCTTCCCCGGCGAGACCAAGCCGGGGCAGTTGGGCCCGATGATCCGCATGCCCGCCGTCGCTCCGACGACCTTGAGCGTGTCGTGCACGGGTACGCCCTCCGTGATGCAAACGGCGAGGGCGATGCCGGCGGCATGGGCCTCGTAGAGCGCGTCCGCCGCGAAGGGCGGCGGGACGAAGATGCAACTGTGCGTGGCCCCCGTCGCCGCGACCGCCTCGCTCACCGTATCGAAGACGGGAAGGCCCTGCGGCGTTCGCTGACCGCCCTTGCCGGGCGTCACGCCGCCGACGACGTTCGTGCCGTACGCGTGCATGCGCGCGGCGTGATACGAACCCTCGGCTCCGGTGATGCCCTGCACGATCACTTTGCTGTTTTTATCGAGGAAGATCGACATTACGACGCGAGCTCCACCGCCTTGCGCGCGCCTTCGTCCATCGTCTCGACGGGCGTCATTCCCGCCTCGGCGAGAATGCGGCGGCCTTCGGCCTCGTTCGTCCCGGTCAGTCTAATCACAAGCGGAATTTTTCGCGACGTCGTCTGACGCATCGCGTCGACAATTCCGCGAGCCACCTCGTCGCCGCGCGTGATACCGCCGAAGATGTTCACGAAAAAGACCGTCGCACCGGTGTTGTTGACGACGAGCTCGTAGCAGTTGCGCACGCGCTGCGCGTTCGCGCCGCCGCCGACGTCGAGAAAGTTCGCGATGTGGCCGCCGGCGTTGCTGACGGCATCCATGGTGGCCATGGCGAGGCCCGCGCCGTTGGCCATCGTGCCGACGTTGCCGGGGAAGCGCCGGAAGTTCCGAATGCCGACGCCCGCGCCGGTCGCGAGAATCTCGTCTTCGTCCAGCGGCAAGGCGCCGCGCCACTCCGAGAGTTCGGGATGGCGATGCAACGCGTCGTCGTCGAGCTCGACCTTTGCGTCCGACGCAACGACGCGTCCGTCTTCGGTCAGCGCCAACGGATTGATTTCAACCAGCTTCGCGCCGTAGCGGAAGAACAGGTCGTACAGCGCGCCGGCGATTGCGGGAAAGGCACGGTGATAGCCGGCGTCGAGCCCCGCGCGATAGGCGAGCTCGCGTCCGATGAACGGGGAGTAGCCGATCGCCGTGTCCACGTAAAACTTTGCCAGCGATTCCGGATGACGCTCCGCAACCTCTTCGATGTCCATGCCGCCGAAGCGGCTCACGATCAGGACGGGCTTGCGCGCGGCGCGATCGACCGTGATCGCGCAGTAGGCCTCGTGCGCAATCGCGAGCCGCTCTTCCACCAGCACGGAGCGAATCGGTTCGCCGTGCGGGTTCTGACGATTCGGCGGCATCGGGGTCGCCAAAATTTCTTCCGCGACGGCGCGCCCCTGCGAGGCGTCGCCCGCGAGCTTGATCTTGCCCGCCTTGCCCCGCCCTCCCATCAGCACCTGGGCCTTGACGACCCACGCGCCCGGCGTCGCATCGATGAACGAGCCGACCTCTTCCGGCGTACGCGCGTGGTGACTGCGCGGCACCGGGATGCCGGCGTCGCGAAAGAGCGTCTTGCCCTGATGCTCCATCAAATTCATGAAGGGCGGGACGTTCGCGCCGCTTTACGCGCCGGCCCTTGCTGCTTTAGTCGCAGCCTGTGATACAATAGCGTGAGCAGCACGATGGAAGAGCGCACCGCCCGGCTCGAAGGCATCAACGAGCAGATTCGAGATCGGCTCACTAGTATCGATCGACGCTTCGACGCTATCGATCGACGCTTCGACGCTATCGACCGGCGCTTCGACTCGATCGATCGTCGGTTTGGCACTATTGATCGTCGCTTTGAATTGATCGATCGCCGTTTTCTCTGGCTCAGCGTGGTGGTGGGGACGTGGATCACCACGATCCTCACGATTCTATTTCACCACTAATCCAATCGTCCCAGCAGCGAACGGGCGATGATGAGCTGCTGGATCTCCGAAGTGCCTTCGTAAATTTCGGTAATCTTCGCGTCGCGATAGTGACGCTCCGCCGCAAACTCCGTCGTGTAGCCGTAGCCACCGTGAATTTGCAGCGCTTCCGCGGCGTGCTTGCGCGCCGCGGTTGACGCGAAGAGCTTGGCCTTGCTCGCCGCAATGCCGAACGCTTCGCCAGCGTCGGCCAACGCCGCGGCGCGATACGTCAGCAGCCGCGCCGCATCGAGGTCCATCGCCATCTGCGCGACCTTGAACGACACGCCTTCGAACGCGCCGATCGGCTTGCCGAACGCCGAGCGTTCCCGAGCGAACTTCACCGACTCGTCGAGACACGCCGTCAGAATGCCGATGGACTGGGCCGCGATGCCGATGCGGCCGGCCGTCAGCGCCGTCATGGCGTTACCGAAACCGGCGCCTTCGTCGCCGAGCAACGCGTCGCCGCCCACCTCCACGTCGTCGAACGCGAGATCGCACGTGTTGCTGGTGTGGATTCCGAGCTTCTCGGTAATTTTTTCGACCGTTATTCCGGGCCGGTCAGGCTCGACCAGAAACGCGCTGACGCCGCGAGCGCCGGCGCCGCCGGTGCGAAACATGCCCATCACGACCGCCGCATGGCTGCCGCTCGTGCACCACTGTTTTCGGCCGTTCAAGACGTAACCGTTCGTCGAGCGTCTCGCGCTCGCGCGCAGCGCCGCGGCGTCGGACCCTGCGTCGGATTCGGTCAGCGCGAAGCCCGCGATCGTATCCTCGCTCGCGAGCCGCGGCAGCCAGCGCTGCTTCTGCTCGGCGCTGCCGATCTTTGCGATCGCCGAACAGATCATCGAATGCACCGAGACGGTCACGGCCGTACCCGCATCCACACGCGCCAACTCCTCGATGGCCAGCGCGTACGACACGTAGTCGGCACCGACGCCGCCGTACGCTTCCGGCACGAGCATCCCCATGATGCCGGCGCCGGTCAGCTTACCGTACAGCTCGCGTGGAAAGTAATGCTCGCGATCCCACCGTGCGACGTGCGGCGCAATTTCACGCTGCGCGATCTCGGCGGCGAGCGCTCCGATCGCGCGCTGCTCGTCCCTTAATTCAAACTGCGCCCTCGTAGCAATATGTGAAGAACTCATCGCGACGGGGCACGACGTGGAGCTTTGGAGACGCTCGTCGCGGCGCGTCCATGCGCCGCTCCTGCTGCCGTGCGGCTCGCTCTCGGCCTCGTGCCTTCGCTCGCCGTCACGAGCCTCCTCAGCCCCACGTCATGCCCCGTCGCTTGATGACGTTCTTACACCGACACGAGGAGTGCGTCGCCTTGTCCGCCGCCCGAGCAGATAGAGGCGACGCCGAGACCGCCGCCGCGCTTGCGCAGTTGGTTGATCAGCGTCATCACGATGCGCGCGCCGGACGCGCCGATGGGATGCCCCATCGCGACCGCGCCGCCGTACTGATTGATCGTGCCGTCCTCCAGCTCGAGGCGGCGCGACGACGTGAGCGCGACCGCCGAAAACGCCTCGTTGATCTCCCACACCGCGATGTCGGAGTTCGTGTAACCGGTGCGATCGAGCAGCTTGCGCGCGGCCATCGCCGGCGTCAAAGCGATGTAGGGAGAGTCCCACGCGACGGTCGCGTGCTCAAGGATCGTCGCAAGCGGTTCGTAGCGGTGCGCTGCGGCGTAGTCGGCGTCGGCCAGAATCAGTGCGGCGGCGCCGTCGTTCACGCCCGGCGCGTTTCCCGCGGTGACCGTTCCGTTGCGCTCGAGCGGCCGCAGCTTCGCCATCGTTTCGTAGCTCGCGTCGCCGCGCACGGCCTCGTCGCGTTCGACGGTGGCATGCGGTACGTCGCCGGTGACAAACGGCGCATAGTTCGCGTAATCGAGGGTAAACTCGGCCGACGCTTCGTGCTCCCACACGCGGCTCGACGCGCCGACGGTGGCGGGAACGCGGACTTTGCCTTGCCGCGGGAGGCGCTCGACGACGACTTTGTCCTTGGCCTTGGCGGCGACTTTCACCGGCACGATCTCGTCGGCGAAGTGTCCCGCCGAATGCGCCGCGCCGGCGCGACGATGACTCTCGAACGCGAAGCGATCTTGATCCTCGCGGCTCAACTCGAGCTCCGTGGCAACTTTGCTGCCCTGCGTCGCCATCGTCATCGGAAAATACTGGTCCCAAAGGCCGTCGTAGATCATGGCGTCGATCAGGCTGCCGTCGCCGAAGCGATATCCCCAGCGCGCGTCGCGCAGCAGATATGGCGCGTTCGACATCGATTCCATCCCGCCGGCCGCAATGACGCTGGCAGCGCCGGCATCGATGGAACGCTTCGCGTTGACGATCGCGAGCATTCCCGAGGCGCAAACTTTGTTGATCGTATCGGCGGTGACCGTCTTGGCCAATCCGGATTTGAACAGCACTTGCCGTGCGGGGTTCTGACCCACGCCGGCTTGCAACACTTCGCCGAACGCCACGTGCTCGATCTCCGAAGGATCGATCTTCGAGCGTTCGATTGCGGCGGTGAGAGCGACCGCACCCAACGTCGTTGCGGAGAGCGGCGCAAGTCCTCCGCCGAGTTTGCCGAACGGCGTGCGCGCCATGCCGAGAACGACGGTCTTCGAATTGACATCAGCCATGCGGTTTGGCGTTCGAGCCGCCGCTGCACCGCACCTCGGGGCGTAGCGATCGGTGCTCAGCGCTAATGGCGCACCACGACGGGACAGCTCTCGCATTCGAATTGAATTGTCAGATGAGCGATGCCGAAGTGCGCCTTGACGCAACGGTCGATCTCGCGCAGTACCTCGGTCGCCTCGCTCAATCGCCGGTCGTCGAGCAGCACGTGGGCCGAGAGCGCGTGCGACCCGCTGCCGATCGACCAGACGTGCAGGTCGTGGACGCCCACGACGCCGCCGATGCGCGCGATGTGCCGCTCGAGGTCGCGCGAGTCCACGTCGCGCGGCGCGCTCTCCAACAACACGCCGGTCGCGTCGCGCAGCACGCGGCCGACGCCGACGACGATGATCCCCGCGACGAACAACGAGAGCATCGGATCGATCCAGGCCGCGCCGGTCAGCGCGATCGCGGCGCCGCCGATGATCACGGCCAGCGCGCCGATCGCGTCGCCAAGCACGTGAAAGAGCGCGGCGCGCACGTTGAGGTCGCGGCGGCTGTCGCCGCGGAGCAGCAGGCCGATTGCGCCGTTCGTCGCGAGGCCGATCGCCGCTACGGCCGTCATCGTTGCGGCGTGCGGCTCGACGGGCAGCGCAAAGCGCCGAATCGCCGCGTACGCGATCGCTCCGGTCGCGGCAAGCAAGAGCGTTCCGTTTGCGAGCGCGCCGAGCACCTCGATTCGTCCGTAGCCGAAGGTGCGCCGGGGATCGGCGGGACGGCTCGCGCCGACCGCTGCGAGCAGCGCCAACGAGAGCGCGACGACCTCCATGCAGACGTGCACCGCGTCGCCCGTGAGGGCGAGGCTTCGCGAGGTCGCACCGCCCCAAAACTCCAGCAATGCGACGAACGCGCTCGCGACTAAGGCAAAGGAGAGCCGCCGTTTCGTTTGCATCGGCCAGCTAGGCAAACGCTTTCAGCAACAGGACGGCCGTCATCGCCGCAAAGAGCGCGAGCGTCTTGCTTTCGGCCTCGAGCAGCACGCGGGGGCGCCAAGAACCCGCGCCGCGGGCAGGCGGCCGCAACCGTGGAATGATGCGCGGCACGCGCGCGCAGTACGCGGCGAAGCTTGCGCCAAACTCTCGGCGCAAGAAGCTTTCCTCGTGCGCGACGACGATCCAGTAGACCGCCAGCATGAACGCGAGCGAGCTCGCCACGAGCCCGAGCCGCGCGCCCGCTGGATTCCTTCCGGTGAACGCGATCGCGAAGCCGGTGGCCGTCACGAAATTTCCGAAATAGAGCGGATTGCGCACGTAACCGTACGGGCCGGCCGTTACGAGCTGCGGCGCGGTCACGACGTCGTCGCGCGTGGTGACGCCGGAGTAACCCACCGCCCAGCACCGCACGAGCTCTCCGAGCGCGGCCAACGGCAATCCCAGCGCAACGCTCGACATCGTCGGGCGTCCGAGGATCGCAAGGGCCGCCGCGGGCATCGCGAGCAGCAATCCGCGGTTCTTGAAAACGAGCGCCTGAAGCGCCGCAGCTCGCCGTTCGCTCACTGCAGGGCGCTCTCGTAAACGTCGCGCAGCGATTGCGTCAGCGCGACCTTCGGCGTCCAGCCCGTGCGGTCGCGCAGCTTGGACGGATCGCCCACCGAGAGCGGCGTTTCGCTCGCGCGCATGCGGCGCGGATCTTCGCGTACCTCCACCGGAACGCGGGCGAGCCCGATCAGCTCGCGCAAGATGTCGCGCATCGCGACCGCGCGCCCGCTGCAGACGTTGTACGCCTCGCCGCGTTCGCCGTCGCGCGCCAATGCAACGTAGGCGTCAACGACGTCGCGAACGTCGAGGAAGTCGCGAGCGGCGGCGAGGTCGCCGACGAGGAGCTGCGGCGACGCTCCTCGCGCGATCCCGGCAAGTTGCGCCGCGAAGGAGGCGACGGCAAAATGCTCGCCCTGTCCGGGTCCGATGTGGTTGAACGAGCGCGCGATGACGACGTCGAGGCCGAAGCTTCGCTCGGCCGCGCGCAGCATCGCTTCGGCCGCCGCTTTGCCGGCGCCGTAAGGATTGATCGGACGCGGTGCGAGATGCTCGCGCAACGGGTACTCGCTTGGATCGCGAGGGCCGTACACTTCGGCGGTGCTCGTGAAAACGATGCGCGGCGCACCGCCCCATCGGTGCACCGCTTCCGCGAGTCGCGCCGTGCCCATCGCGTTCACGTCGTAGCTTTCCAGCGGCGACTCCAGCGCTTGCGGGACGAATGTCTGCGCCGCGAGGTGAAAGACGACTGCCGGACGTCCCGCGGCCAGCGCGCGTTCGAGCGTCGTGACGTCGCGCATGTCCACGGGAAAATAGTCACCGCCGTCGCGCGGGCCGCCGCAGCAGAACACTTCGGCGCCGGCGCGCCGCAGCGCCTCGACCAAATGCTTTCCAACGAAGCCGCTCGCTCCCGTTACGAGGGCCCGCATCATTGCGCCGGACGTTCTGCGCCGTACAGCCTTTTCAGTTCCGCGGTGCCCTTGGCGGCGAGCAGCCCTGCAGCCAGCAGCGGAGCGAACATTCGCGGTTCTCCTCTTACGTTCGTCGGTGCGCCGCAAGGCGATCGAGATCGGCCGTAACCATCATCGCGACGAGCTGCTCGAACGTGACTTCCGGCTCCCACCCCAATACCGCACGCGCTTTACCGGCATCGCCGACGAGCATGTCTACTTCGGCCGGGCGAACGAAGCGCGGGTCCACGGCGACGTACTTCTCGTACGAGCCGAGGCCCGCGACCTCGAAGGCGGTGCGCACGAAATCGCGCACGCTGTGCGTCCGCCCCGTCGCGATCACGTAATCGTCGGGCCGTTCCTGTTGCAGCATGAGCCACATCGCACGGACGTAGTCGCCGGCGTAGCCCCAGTCGCGCTGCGCGTCGAGATTGCCCAGGCGAAGCTCTTGCGCGAGACCAAGTTTGATCCGTGCCACGCCGTCGGAGATCTTGCGCGTGACGAACTCCTTGCCGCGCCGTTCCGACTCGTGGTTGAAGCTGATCCCGCTGCAAGCGAAGATGCCGTACGACTCCCGGTAGTTGACCGTGATCCAGTGGCCGTATACTTTCGCAACGCCGTATGGGCTGCGCGGATAGAACGGCGTCGTCTCGCGCTGCGGCACCTCCTGCACCTTGCCGAACATCTCGGAGCTCGATGCCTGGTAGAAACGAATCGCCGGCTCGACGTGCCGGATTGCCTCGAGCACGCGCGTCACGCCCAGCGCCGTGAACTCTCCGGTCAGCACGGGCTGGCTCCAAGATGCCGGCACGAATGACTGAGCGGCGAGATTGTAAATTTCGTCCGGCCGCACGTCGTTGACGATCGACGTGATCGAGCTCTGGTCGAGCAAGTCGCCGGAGATGATCTCCACGTCGCCGACGATGTGCTCGATCCGCTCGTGCACCTCCGTGCTCGTGCGGCGCGTCATTCCGACGACGCGATAACCCTCACGCAAGAGGAGCTCCGCGATATACGAACCGTCCTGCCCGGTGATCCCGGTGACGAGCGCCGTCTTGGCCAACGACGTGCGCTTAGCGGGCTGCGGCCAGGCGCAAGCGGTCGGCCAGCGTGACGGCGATGAAGCTCGCGACCTCGCTCGGAAGCGTGCCGCGTCCGAACCCCGCATCGAAGCCCAGCTCGCCGGCGAGGCGGTTCGTAACGCGCGGGCCGCCGCAGATCAACACGATGCGATCGCGCAAACCTTCCGCTTCGAGCAGCTCGCCCAACGCCGTAAAGTTCTTGATGTCGCTGCCTTTTTGGGTTACGACCTGCGACGCGAGCAGCGCGTCGATACGATGCTCCTTCGCATAGCGCACGAGCGCCTCCGGCGAAACCTGGCTTCCGAGATTGAACGTCTCGAACATGTGATAGCGCTCGAGGCCGTAGTCGCCCTTGTAGCCCTTCATGTTGAGGATCGCGTCGATGCCCACCGTGTGAGCGTCGGTGCCGATGCACGCGCCGGCGACGCGGATCTTGCGCCCGATCCGTTCGCGAACCAGCTCGTCGATCTCGTCCATCGTCATCGCGTGCGTGCGCGCCGAGGAAGGAGAAATCGACTCCAGATCCACGGCTTGCGGCGTGCTCGCGTAGACCACGAAAAACGAAAAACCGGGCGCCATCGGACGGCCGTCCGCAACCTGCACGTCGGTGAACCCCATCTTGCTCGCCAGCTGCCGCGCCGCTTCGTCGGCCGCTTCGCTCCATTCGACCGGCAGCGTAAACGAAAGCTGAACCTTGCCGTCGTTCTGCGTATCGCCGTACGGCTTGACGAGCCGACTCACGACACCACCCTGCAGCCCATACACATATCGCGACAGCACGGAGCGACGAGCGGGTATGCAGCCCGAGCGATTATCCTGAGAATTAGCGAGGGCGGCATACCCCGAGTCGCGACGCCTGTCACGACACCACCGCCGTCGTTCGTACGAGCGCGTCCTCGAACGGATTACAGTAGTCGTCCGCCCGCTCGAAGACGCCCTCGAAGCCCCTGCCGCCGTCGGGCGTCCGCGAAACGTCGGCAAAGCTGGCGGCCTCGATGGCGCTCATGAGCCCCGTCGCGGCAACCCGCTCGAGCAGCGCTTCGCACTGGTGCAGCACGCTCGCGGCGCGGCGCTCCACTGCGCCGCCCGGTCGCAGAACGACTTCGTCCCCGAGGTGGCGCGCGGCGTTCATGATGTATCGGGCATTCTCCAGCGACAGCACCCGATCGCCGAGGAATGGGGTATGGATCGCCTCGGTCAGCATCCCGCAAAGATGGATCGTCTGATCGGTCATGACCGATGTGAGATTGAACATCGCATCGATCAGATGGCCCTTGAAGATGTCCCCCGTCATGTGCTTCGTCGGTGGCATGTACTTGAGCGGCGCGTTGGGAAAGATCTCCCGCGCCAGCTGCGCCTGCGCGACCTGATACAAGAAGCTGTCCTCGAGGTCGGGATTGATCTCGTACGCGTCGCCGAGGCCGATCTGCTCGTCGGGCAATCCGGCGCGATGCGCGAACTCCTCGTTGATGAACTGCGACGCAAGCACCGCGGGCGCTTGCTCGATCGCGTCCGCCGTCGTCAAATAGTTGTCTTCTCCGGTGTTGATGACGATGCCCGAATGGGCGTTGAGCATGCGGCTGAAGTGCTGGTCCACGAACGTCCGCTTCATGTTGATGTCGCGGAACAGGATGCCGTACATCGAGTCGTTGAGCAGCATGTCGAGGCGCTCGAGCGCCGCCATCACGGCGATCTCCGGCATGCAAAGGCCGCTCGCATAGTTCGTGAGCATCACGTAACGCCCAAGACGCTCGCTCGTTTCGTCGAGCGCCGCGCGCATGATGCGAAAGTTTTCCTGCGTCGCGTACGTGCCGCCGAAGCCCTCCGTCGTCGGCCCGAAGGGAACGAAGTCGAGCAGCGACTGACCGGTCGAGCGGATGACGGCGATCACCTGTGCGCCCGCTTCAGCCGCCGCCACCGCTGCGGTCCGATCCTCGTAGATGTTGCCGCTTGCGACGATCACGTAGAGCAACGGCGGCGGAAGCTGCGGGAGCGCCGCCAGCCGCCGGTCTCGCTCGTCACGCCGTCGGCCCACGCGCTCGAGGGCGGCGTCCACGTGCGGGCGCAGCGCTCCGCGCGCGGCCGCCGGGGGCGTCTGCGAGAACTGCATCAAGGAGTAGCGCCCTTCCGCAAGCGCCTCGCCGAGCGGCCCCGGATCCAGGCCCGTTTCGGCCAGCGCGCGACCGAAGGCCAGGGCGACCCCGTGGCATGTTACCTCGGGCGGCATGGCGTCCACGATCGCGTTGGGAACGGGAACTTGCTCGCCCGTAACGCCATCCACGCCCAACAGACGCAGCACCGCGCGTTCGACCGAGACGGTCGAGTGGCGCGCGATGAAGGCCTCCACGGGCGAAACGATTTCCGCCGCCAGCGTGCGACAGCGCTCGACGCACGCGCGATCGATTCGTAGTTCCACGGCCGCTCTATCTTAGCGAACTGTGGCAGAAACCCCTAAGGAGCGCAGGTAGGCCCGTATGCCGTCGCGCCAATCCGGCATTGCGATTCCGAGTCGCGCGAGGCCGGCGTTGGCCAAGGCCGAGAACGCGGGCCGCGTTGCCTGCGTCCTCCACTGCGACGCCGCAATGGGCTCCAGCGGCATCTCGCGTCCGGCCGCTCGAGCGGTTTCCACCGCGAAATCGTACCAGCTCACCGGGCCCTCGTTCACGGCATGGTAGAGACCGTGCGCCTGCGTGGCGATCAACCGCCGCAGCGCTCCGGCCAAGTGATCGGCGAAGGTCGGCGACACGTAGACGTCGTTGACGACGCGCAGCGGCGCCTCGCCGGAGCGCCAGTTCAGCACGCGCCGAATCAGCGGCCGGCGCGACGTCGTGGCGGAGGAGCCGTACACGCCGCAGGTTCGCACGACGTACGCCTTGCCGCCCGCCGCGAGAGCCAGGTGTTCCCCCGCGACCTTCGACGCTCCGTACACCGAAAGCGGTCGCGGCAGCGCGAACTCCGCGTACGGCGCGCGCGACGCGCCGTCAAAGACGTAATCGGTGCTAATCGTCAGGAAAATCGCTCCGCGATCGCGCGCCAGCCGGGCCGCGTGCCCCACCGCAATCGCGTTGACGGAGAATGCCGCCTCGGGCTCGCGCTCGCACGTGTCGACGTCGTGAAACGCCGCGGCGTTGACGAGCACGTCGGGCGCCGTCCGCTCCGCGGCGGAACGCAGCGCCGGCAGATCCGCGAGGTTCAGCGCGCTATGCGGCGGGGCGAGTATTTCGCAATCCGTCCAGCAGCGGCGGATCGCGGTGCCGAGTTGCCCGGAGCCGCCGATCAGCAGCACCCGCATTACAGCGTCGAACGCCGCTTTCCGGTGTTGCGTTGGAGCACGAGCGCCAGCGCCACGGCGAGCGCGGCCGCGCAGTTTCCGATCACCATGATCTCGACGACCATTCCAAGGCTGCGATGCGCGACCGCGATGACGCCGAGGGTGCCGAAGGTGCACGCAAAGAGCGGCAGCGTGAAGGCCAAGCGGTGCGTCGCGATTCCGTAGTAGGTCAGCGCGTTGGTCAGCGCGAGCATCACCATCGCCAGCCCGTAACTGACGAGCAGCGGCGCGGCCGCGTCGAACGCGTGGCCGACCAACGCGTGCAACACGAACAGGCCGAAAAACTTGAAGATGAAGAGTCCGCCCAAAGCGGCCAGCGCAAACATCCCCAGCGCGCCGTACAGAACTTCGCGCGTCCGCGCGCCGCGCGCGTGGCGGTCCGCGGCCTGCGGCAAGAGCACCGTCGGAACGAATCCGACGAGATAGAGCAGCATCTTTCCGCCGAGCGAGGCGGCGGCATACAGACCCGCCGCGTGCGCGTCGAAGAAATGCTTGACCAAAACGACGTCGGCGGAGCCCATCAACGCGATCGCGATCGTCGCCGCCGCGGCGCCCGCCCCGGCGTTGAGAATTCGCCGCCAGTCGTAACGCACGCGATGCGGCGTCGTGTGCGCGTAGCGGCGGCGCAGCCGGATACCGAGATAGACCGCGGCCGCGAGGGGACCGCAAACGAATCCCACGATTCCGCCCGCCAAGCGCAGGCCGAGGGCGACGAGCAACGCGATGCCGACGACTTTGGCGATCCCCTCCGCGATGCTCGAGAGCGAGTAGCACGCAAAGTCCTGCGTCCCTTGCGCGATCGCCCGCAGCGCCGTGACGAACAGCGCGATGCCGGACAACACGCCGACCACCGGCACGGACCACGCCGGAACGTGCAAAAAGCGTGCAAAAGGAATCGCACCTGGAACGGCGATCAACACATAGAGCGCTCCGAGCGCGGCGAAGCCGAAGGTGATGCCGTCCAGCAGTCCGCGCAAATGACCGTCGTCGTGCAGCGCACGAAACTCCGCGGCGAGCTGCGCGATGACGGGCCCAACGAACGCGGCCGGGAGCGCAGCGATGACGCCCGTGCTGATCAAGGCGTAGAGCTCGCCGTAAACGGTCACGCCCAATTGCCGGCTCGCGACGGCGTGCGCGACGAATCCGCAAACGTTGAGCACCGAGCTGGCGACGAACACGAGCGCACTCTGCTTCAGCATCGCGCTCGCGCGCAAGCGCTCGTAACCCCGCCGCAACACCCACGCGCGCAGCGGAGTCGCACTCCCGTTCATGGTACCTTCGTTCTTATGGAGATCGAGCATTTACCTCTCACGGGCGCGACGATGCTCACGCCAAAGATCTTTCGCGACGAACGTGGCTTCTTCAAAGAAACGTACTCGACGGTGCGGTATCGCGATTGGGGCATCACCGATGAGTTTATGCAAGACAACCTTTCGCTCTCGCGCCGCAACGTCTTGCGCGGTCTGCACGGCGATGCGCGACTGGCGAAACTCGTCCAGGTGGTGCGCGGCAGCGCCTTCGACGTGATCGTG
>JAFAQW010000234.1 GCA_019245995.1 Vulcanimicrobiota bacterium
CGAGCCGGTCTTCTTCTGCGTTCAACGCCTTTTGCAGTTCGGCCAACTTGCCGTAGCGCAGCTCTGCGACGCGGTTGAGGTCGTATTGACGTTCGGCTTGCTCGATCTGCACCTTCGTCTGCTCGATCTGCTCGCGCAACTGCCGCAGTTTCACGGCCGCATTCTTTTCGGCGTCCCAGCGCACGCGCAGCCCCCCCTGCTCTTCACGCAGTTCGGCCAACTCTTTTTCGAGCTGCTCGAGCCGGCGGCGGCTGGCCGTATCGTCTTCTTTGCGCAGCGCTTCGCGTTCGATCTCCAACTGCATCACGCGGCGCGACACCTCGTCGAGTTCCTGCGGCATCGAGTCGATCTCGGTGCGGAGCTTGGCCGCCGCCTCATCCACCAAGTCGATGGCTTTGTCCGGCAAGAAGCGATCGGTGATGTAACGGTTGCTCATCGTTGCCGCCCCGACGAGCGCGGCGTCCTTGATGCGCACGCCGTGATGCGCCTCGTACTTTTCTTTCAGCCCGCGTAGGATCGAGATCGTGTCCTCGACGCTGGGCTGATCCACCATCACCGGCTGGAAGCGGCGTTCCAGCGCCGCATCCTTCTCAATGTACTTGCGATACTCGTCGAGCGTCGTCGCGCCGATCATGTGCAGTTCGCCGCGCGCAAGCATCGGCTTGAGCAGATTGCCGGCATCCATCGCGCCTTCCGCTTTGCCGGCCCCCACGACGGTATGCAGCTCGTCAACGAAAAGAATGATCTGGCCTTCGGACGCCGCTACGTCTTTCAAAACCGCCTTGAGGCGCTCTTCGAACTCGCCGCGGTATTTGGCGCCCGCGATCAGCGCGCCCATGTCGAGCGCGACGATCCGCTTGTTCTTCAGCCCTTCCGGAACGTCGCCACGGACGATGCGCTGCGCGAGTCCTTCGACGATCGCCGTCTTTCCCACGCCGGGATCGCCGATCAGCACGGGGTTGTTTTTGGTGCGCCGCGAGAGCACTTGCATGATGCGGCGGATCTCTTCATCGCGGCCGATGACCGGATCGAGCTTGCCACGCTCCGCCTCGAGCGTCAGATCGCGTCCGTACCGTTCGAGCGACTTATACGTGCCCTCTGGATCTTTCGTGGTCACGCGTTGGTTGCCGCGAACGTCGCGCAACGCTTGCAGGAGCTTATCGTGCGTTAGGCCGGCATCGCGAAAGATCCGCCCGACGTCGCTCGACGCCGTCGCCATCGCGAGTAGCACGTGCTCCACGGAGGTGTAGTCGTCTTGCAGCGACTTCGCTTCGTTTTCCGCGACGCTCATGACGCGGGCCAACTCCGGCGACAGCGTGACCTGCGCCGAATCGGCGCCCGCGCCGGTTAAACGCGGGAGGCGCCCAATGGCCTCGTCGTTTTTGCGCTCCATGGCCTTCGGATCGGCGCCGGCCTTCGCCAAAATGTCGGGCGCGATGCCGCGCTCTTGCTCCAGCAGCGCGGCGAGCATGTGCTCGGGCGTCGTCTGCGTGTTGTGCTCGGAGAGCGCGCGGGAGTACGCGCCGTTGAGGCCGTCCGCAACGCGCTCCGTCATCTTCTCTACGTTCATCTTTCAACAATCATACAACGGGCGCACCTTCGTTGGTTGCAGGAATTCCCTGTCGCCGAGCAAGCAAACGCTTTTTCATAACGAAGCAAGGGCATCGTGAGGCCTGTCAACGCCCATCGGGACGATGGCAAACGGAGACTGTGGACGATCGCCGCCTTTGTCCCGATCGCGGGGATTCCGTTGCTCGCATCGCTGCTCAACCTCGCTACGCCGGTCTTCCCGTTTGGCAAGTTTGGACTGAGCGCCCGCGGCAACGGCACGATCGTCTCCGTCGTACGGTCTTCCTCTGCTGCCAACGCACACATCAAGCCGGGAGATCGCCTCGATCTGCGCGCGATGTCGCCGCAAGAGCGCATTCACGCGCACTGGGCGTTGACGTTAGCGGGCACGAGTTCCAGATTCCTGTTTGCGACAGGGCCGGCGCGGTCGGTGCGGCTGATCGCGCGCCGATCCACGGCGGGAACGTTTGCATTCGACAGCTCCTTCGTGCTCGTTTGGGCCGTTGCAGACATCGCGACCATCCTGATCGCCGCCGCACTCGTGCTTCGGATTCCGTCACGAATGACGTGGGCTTTTCTCGTCGACGCCTCCGGCGAGCAAAGCGGTTCCTCGATCCTCATAGCGCTGCTTGGCCCAACGTGGGTTGCGGCGTACTCCACGTGGTATGGCATCCTGGGATATCTCTCTTGTCCGGCGTTGGCGATGTTCGCATTACGGTTTCCGTCGGATCGGGTTGCGGGAATCGGCGCGGTCGTCGACCGCTGGCTGCCATGGGTCGGAGCCGCACTCGCCGTGCCGGTGATCGTTTCCAATATTGGACTTATTTATTTCGCAGCCGACACCGGCGGGATCGAAACGTTCCTCACTCCCGTCAGCATATCGTTCTACTGGTTGACGCTCTTCATCTTCATCGGACGCTATCTGACGGAAAACCTGTACCAACGAGCGCGAATGGCGTGGGTTATCGCGAGCTTTCTCGTCGGCTCGGCCGGAGTCGTTGTCATCCGCATCGGCCAAATCACAGGATTCGCTCCTCCTCCTCCCGAGGTGACGCTGCTCCTCCTTTCACTGAAGGTGCTGGTACCCATCGCCGTCGCGTATGCGATCCTCACACAACGTATCATCTCGATCCGATTCTTCATCAATAGAGCCGCGATAGTTGGGGCCGTGGCGGCGATTGCCGCCGGAAGCATCGCCCTGCTCGACTCGATCATCATGCACATCTTTCGCATACGGTTTTCGAGCGAGAGGATCGCACTCTTCGCCGCCGCCGACGCCATCGCGCTGGCCGCGCTTGCAATCTACATGCCTGCATTGTACGGCATCACGAGAGACGTCATCAACCGAATTTTCTTTCGCCGAGAGTTTGCCGCGCGACGGCGTTTGATCAAACTGGCGCAACGGTTTGCGGCGGCAGATTCGGCGCAAGCCATTGGGAAAGACCTGGTCCGTAGCATCTCGGCCAACCTCCAAGTCGGCTCCATCGCCGTCTTCGCGCGCGGCGGCGACGATGCGTTCCATCGAGAGGCCTCTGCGGGCTGGAGCCACAACGACGCACTGGAACGCCTCGATGCGGAGCGTTTGGCTGTCGAGTTTGAAAGACGGGGGGGCGCGCTGTCCTTTGCGAACGTGCAGTTAGTCAGC
>JAFAQW010000310.1 GCA_019245995.1 Vulcanimicrobiota bacterium
CACTACCTCGTCCGCGATTATCCCGACTATCTGGCCGCGGTTGGAGAACCCAACGCCGCTGGAATCGATTTCTTGATCGGAGAGGATCGTTTCGTCGGCAAAGGCCTCGGGCCGCAAGTCATTCGAGCCTACATTCGGGACGTCGTCGTCCCGGCGCACCCCAGCATCACGAAGATCGTTTCCACGCCGGCTTCGACAACGCACGCTCAATCCGCGCCCTCGAAAAAGCCGGCTTTTCGCAGAGCGCAACGATCGACGTGGACGGCAAGCCCGAGCGATTGTGCATCCTGCACATACGCTAAGCGCTGCTTAGCGTATCGCGGCGGCCTCCACGAGCCGGCCTCCGTCGCGCAGCTCGAGTCGATCGAACGGCGTCGCCGCCGAAGAGAAGAGCTCGCTGACTTGATCCCGCGACTGCGTCGCCCCGAGATAAGCGCTTACGCCGTTGCGTCGGGCGTAGACTGCGTAGGAATGCTCCCCCTCGACGATCACGTAGTACCACGAGCGGTCGCGCGCGTAGAGCACTTTGGCCGGCGGGCCGTTGCCGACGAACTGCGCGTGCGCGAAATGGCTATGCAGCATGGCGACCGTTGCGACGTCAGTTTGAGGGCCGTGACGCGGAACGAGCAGTCCGAGCACGAGCGCAGCGGCGGCGACCGCCGGCATCCACCATGCCGACACGCCGCGGCGCGGAAATCGCACGACGTTCGAAGCGACGATTGAAGCGAGGTTGACGCGCTCCAGCGCGAGGACCGTTTCTTCGGCCTTACCCACGCGCCGAAGGCACTCCGCACACTGCGCAACGTGCGCATCCACGGCCGCCGCTTCTTCCGGCGTCAGCGCCCCGACCGCGTACAGTTCCGCGGTCTCCCCGACATGCGTGCCGCGAATCACGCGGGCTCACCCACGATGAGCTCGCGCCGCAATGCGCGCAGCGCCGAGCTCAGACGGCCCTTCACCGTGCCGATCGGAATGGAAAGCTCCGTCGCCACCTCACTCAGCGTCATTCCTTTATAGTACGCGAGTTGCACCACGTCGGCTTGTCCGTCGCTAAGCCGGGCGAGGGCGCGCGCAACGCGTTCGCGTTCGATCGGATCTTCTTCCATAGTATATTGCTGCGGCGCGTGAAGCCGTTGACCCGCCTGTCGTTCGCGGCGCCCGGCGCGAGTGGACGAGAGGGCGGCGTTGCGCGTGCACGTCACGAGAAACGCTTCGAGGCTGCCGCGCGCCGGCGAATAGGAGCCGCCGCGGCGCCAGAGGCGCTCGAAGACGTCCTGCACGCACTCGCGCGCCGCATCGGCATCGTGCAGAATGCGCAGGGCGCTGGAGTGCATGCGCCCGCCGAAAGCGCGAAACGCCGCGTCGTACGCGCCGGCGTCGCGCCGGGAGAATCGTTCCTCCAGAGATCCATCGCGCACCCTACGTGGCCAGCGCGCGATCCTCGAATCGGGTGTTACCGTCGTCAACGTGCACCGTCCGGTAGCCGATGGCGCGCAACAAGTCCGCGTAAGGAAGCGTCACTGGACCGGGCTTCGGCGCCGCGCCCGGTTTCGGCTGCGGGTACGCCGTCGCGGCCGCGCTCGCAAACCGGATGTTGCCCTCCTCATGCGTCACGACTTGATGAATGTGGCCGTTCAAGATCGTGACGCGCTCGAAGCGTTTCAGCAGCGCGAGAGCCTTCGTGCCGTCCTCCGTCGTCCAACCCCATTGCGGATAGAGCGCGTACAGCGGCACGTGCGTGAAGGCGACGACCGGCGTCGCGGGCGCGACGGCCGCCAGGTCTTTCTCCAGCCATGCCAGTTGCTCGCTGCCGAGAAGGCCCATGTTCTCGAAGTTGAACACGTTCAAGAGCACGACGTAGTGAACGCCGCGAGCGTCCCACGATGCCCAGCCGCCCGCCGTGGAATGCGGAATCTTGAAATTGGATAGATAGGGCTTGAAGTCGTTCCCGATGACGTCGTGTTCGCCCGGAAGCGCGATCAGCGGAGCGCGCAGCTGCGAGAGAATCGCACGAGCGTCGTCAAACTGCGCGGCGGTGGAGAGATGCGTGATATCGCCGGTATGCACCACGAACGCCGGGGCGACCGGCAGCGCGTTGATCGCGTCGACGGCCATCTGCAGCGTT
>JAFAQW010000125.1 GCA_019245995.1 Vulcanimicrobiota bacterium
GACCGAGCCTGCGATTTGCGCGCGCGCCGTCTGCATCCCCTCCGGCGCTGCGCTCGGCACCAGCGCGCGATTCGCCGAACAGCCCGCGATCGCACAGAACCAAATCGCGAGAACGAGTCGTTTCATCGCTTCACGCTTACGGCGGCGCCGAACGGCGACGCCGCACCCTCTTTATGGTACTTCAAGGGTCTGTTGCCGTTCGGATATGCCCACAGATCGGCGGTGCTCTGCTTGGACGATCCACACGCAGCTTCGTTATCGGCGCCCACGACACGGATCGTCGAGCCGCTGCGCATCAGTGCCGCCTGCCGAAGCGCACACGGCGCGGCATCTCCGTGCGTCTCGTAGAACGAGGGCGGCCCCACGTCGCCGGCGGTGGTGACGGGATAGCTACAGGCCAACCCGATGTCCCGGCAGGTTGTATCGAAGATCACGAGGCCGCCGGCCACGTCGTCCCAGACGACGGCGCCGGCGCTGAAGATGCTACCGCCGGTCAAATTCATCGTCGCGCATTTCTTGCCGCCGCACTTTGAGAGAATGAAGTGGCCGAGAACGTCCGAGCCGTCCACCCACAAGGTGCCGCTCGGATCGAATGCCGCGAAGAAGTCGTAGGCTTGTTCGGGATTGCGTAAGATGCGCGGCTTGGCGGAGGGACTCGAGTACAACAGCACCTCTCCCGGCCTCGAGTGCGGGCGATTCAGTATGGTGATCGCGATCGTCCCGTCCCGCGGGCTGACCGCGCACGACCAGAGATAATACGTCGGCGACGTTATCTTCCCAAGCGGCGCGCCGCCGTGTGAGAATTCGTCAAGTTCGTGCAGCCCGAAGTTGACCACCCACACGTCTCCCCGTGAGTCGCTGCACTCTCCAAGCGGCGCGCTAAAGCCCGTCAACCGGCCCTTGTGCGCCAAATCCGGCAACGAAAAGATATCGACGTCACCGCTCGCCGGATCCGACTCAAAGAGCAGCGCGCCGGCCGTCTTGGCATCGGGAGAAATCCACGATATTCGGCTATCGCGGCGCACCGTGACGGGGAACGAGATGCCGCTCGACATCGGCCCAACGCGTGCCGATTGCGCTTCGGGCGACAGCGGCTGGACTGCCGCCGTGCACGCCGCCGGCGCGTTGAGCATGGCAAGCAAGGCAATCCTGAGCGGCGTGTGCATCGGCGAGCCCACCTAATCTTTACCCTTGAGCGAGGTGAGCGGTAAGAGTTCGTACTCGACCTCGGCCAATCCGGCGTCCACGACGCAGCCGACGACTTCGAAGCCTCGGGCGTCCCACGTAACGGCTTCCATGTGGCGACTCTTCGCCTTTATACTTTTTTAATCCCGACGCGCTAGCGTGCGAATAACTTTCGAAAACTCGAGGAAGGCAATGAACAAGAAACTATTCGCAGTTGGGATCGCGGCGATCGGCATCGCGATCAGCGCGTGTTCCGGAGGGATGGCTCCGGCGGGGGTCGCGACCGGGGAAACATACGTGCTTCCGGCGCTCGACGCCGATTTGCAAATGATCGCGGTCCTTCCCAAGGATACGATTGGCGAGGAACTTCCCAGCGAGGGACTCGGACAGATCAAGGACGAGAAGTGGGAAGCGCTGCTCGGCGGCTTCACGCAGCAGCACTACTCGGAGCAGCTGGCCTTTCCGCCCGGCACGAAGATCACGATCCGCAATCTTTCCAAGAGCATTCCGCACACGCTCGACGTCGTGAAGGTGCTCGCCAAGCCGCCCGCGGCCTTTCCGAAAAATCCCAAGCTTTCCATCAAGCCGCACGGACACGGCCGGCTTGAGGCCGGTTACGCGAGCGGCGTAATCAACCCGGGCAAGTCAGTGACGGTACTGCTCGCGAAAAAGGGCATCTACGAAATCGGGTGCGCCTTCCACTACGGTGAGGGAATGCACGACGTCATCGTGGTCAATAAATATGGACGCCACGGACCGCAAGCCACGCCGCTCCCGACATCGCGCCCGACGACCACGCCGACGTCGCGCTCCAGTTACGAACCGTAAGGCCGCAACGTCAAGACGGCGCAGGCGTCTCGTGCGACCGCGCCGCTGCTGAAGGGCAGCGGCGCGAGCCGGCCGAGGATCCACGCGCGCGTTAAGTCGGTATAGTGTCCCGAGCCCGGTTCGCCCGACTCGCCGCTTGGAATCGAGAGGCCTCCGCGATCCCAATTCCCGGTATCCCAAACGGCCCTAAAGCCTTGCGCGAATCCGGGCGCCTGCAAGTGAATGGTGTACTCGTCGCCGCTGCCGGGAAGCCAATCGCCGTTGAGAAAATTAAAGTTCATCGGCGCGAGCGGGTGTCGTACTCGCACGCCTCCAACGGCGCCCCATGGTTGGTCATCGTCAGGCACCACTTGCAGAGCGGCGCGCAGGGCGTCGTCGCTCCGAGCCGGAGCGACACCCCGGGGCTCAGGTACGACATCCTCGCGAAGCGTATGCTCGAACGCCGCTGCCCGCGAATCAGGCTGGTAGCGGCCGTCCCACCGCGCGAGCGCGCGCAAGAGACCGGCATCCGGCGATTCGATGGGATGCGTTCGCGTAAAGCGCAGCACGCGGCGGGCGAACTGCAGGTCGACGGGCGAGAGCGTATCGAGCTGCATTTCAGCGAAAAACGCCACGTCGTAGCGACGGCGGCTTCGAAGCAACTCAGCGATGCGAAAGGCGCGATACGGCCGCTCGAATTGCGCGGAAAGCCGGTACGGGTAGCTCCCGTCGTACGGCTTGTTGTTGGCCGAGAGCAGCACGGCACCGCGCGACGGGCTGCGCCCGGGAAGTCGCGCGAAGGACAACGGCGAGAAATCCTTGCGCAGATCGCTCGAGGGGTGAACGTAGCGGTCCCACGCCGGATCGTTTGGGATCAGCCCCGCGACGTGATACGCGACGCGGCCGTCGCGA
>JAFAQW010000208.1 GCA_019245995.1 Vulcanimicrobiota bacterium
GGGTCGTGGGACTGACGCTCGCGCAAGCCGGCCAAACCATTCCGGCCGTGCGCCTCGACGCGCAGGGCAGGCCGCTGGTCGCGCTCGAGCAGCTCGCGCCGCACTCGATACAGCTCGATCGAGCGACGCTGGAGCAGTATGTCGGCACGTATACGGTGCCCGCGCTCGGCGCGTTCACGGTAACGCTGCATCCGGATGGCCTGTACGTTCAGCTCACCGGTCAGCCGGCGGTGCGGGTGTACGCCTCAGCCAAAGACCACTTTTTCTACGAGATCGTCGACGCGCAGATCGACTTCGAACGATCGCCGAGCGGCGTCGTTACGGCGTTAGTGCTGCACCAAGGCGGCCAAGTGATCCGCGCGCCCCGCCAATCGCCCTAGCGATTACGGCGTAGCGCCGCTACTGAGGTTCGGCGCGCGGAAGAGCAGGCCGTCGATCTTGTTTTGGGCGTCGAGGTGAATGAGCACGTCGTCAGTGCCCTTGGCAAAATGCGCGACGAATTTCTCGGGCGTATAGTCCAGACGCTGAAACGTTCCGAGCGTCTTGATGAGGTTCGCTAAGACGTCCTTGACCTGCTGGATCGAGACTTGCCCCAGAAAATCGGACGAAAACCACGCCGCGTCGGCGCTTTGCGTCCGCAACATCGCCTCGATGCGGCTGCGTGCAAGCGCGACGGTCGCCGCCATGGCGGGCGGCGGCGTGACGTCGCTCACCACGGGCGACGGACTCGGCGCCGGCGTCGCCTGCAAGGCAGCGGCCGGCGCCGCACACGCCAGGAACAACACGAGTACAAACCTCATGGGTATCGCCCTTCCGTATGCGCCGCTAGTTTTCCGCCAATCGCAGTAGCGGAGAGCCGCTTTCCACCGGCGAGCCGGCGCGAACGTACACTTCGGCGACGCGTCCGCTGCGATGCGCCCGAATCTCGTTCATCATTTTCATCGCCTCGATGATGGCCACCACTTCCCCCTCCGTCACGCTCTCGCCGCCGGCCGCGCGCAGATCCACGATGATGCCGTGCATCGGCGCGACCACGTGATCTCCGTCGCCGGACGAACGCCGCGCGCGAAGCGTCGTGAGGCGCGGCGCCAATCGCTTCGAAGCATGCGAAGCTGCGACGACGGCGCCGTCGCGTTGCGCCGCGTTTGCCGTGGAAGGCCGCCACGTCCGCGCGAACTGTTCGAGGGTTGCGGTGCCATACGTCGCGTCTTCCACTTGCGGACGATCGCAAAGGTCGCGTAAGAATTGCCGCGTCGTTGGGACGCCGGCGATAAAATATTCGTCGAGCGCGCGGCGCATCCGCGCCACGGCCTGCGCGCGATCCGGCGCCCACACGATCAACTTCGCGATGAGCGAATCGTACTCGGGCGGAATCGCCCAACCGCTAAATGCGGCGGAATCGACGCGAACGCCGGGGCCGCCGGGCTCGCGATAGGCCGCGATCGCTCCGGGAGCCGGCAGAAAATTCTTCTCGGGATCCTCGGCATTGATGCGTGCCTCGATGGCATGGCCCGCGAACCGAACGGCCTCTTGCGCGTAGCCGATGGGCTCGCCGGCCGCAATGCGAATCTGCTCGCGAATGAGGTCGAGGCCGCTGACCATCTCGCTGACCGTGTGCTCCACCTGGATGCGCGTGTTCATCTCGAGGAAGTAGAAGCGGTCGCCGTCGACGAGACATTCGATCGTGCCGGCGGAGTCGTAGCCGATCGCCTGCGCCGCACGGATTCCCGCGTCGCGTAACGCGGTGCGCGCCGTCTCCGGTATCGTCGCCGGCGTCTCCTCCCAAAGTTTTTGATGACGCCGCTGCAACGAGCAGTCGCGCTCGCCGACGTGGACCACGCCGCCGTGCTTGTCGGCGAGAATCTGCAGTTCCACGTGTTTCGGATTCTCCAGATAGCGCTCCGCATAGAGCGTCGGGTCCTTAAAATACGCTTCGGCTTCGCGGCGCGCCGTGTCGAACGCCGACTGCAGCTCGTCGAGCGACTGCGCGACCTTCAGGCCCTTGCCGCCGCCCCCGGCCGCCGCCTTGAGCGCGAGCGGCAATCCGTAGCGCGCCGCGGCATCCTTGGCAGCGGCGAGATCGGCAACGGGTTCCAAGCCTCCAGGGACCACGGGAACGCCCGCGCGCTGCATCGCATCGCGGGCGCGCAACTTGTCGCCCATCGCCTCGATGGCGTCGGGATGGGGCCCAATCCACGTCAATCCGGCGCTCGCAACGGCGCGCGCGAACGCTGCGTTTTCGGCCAGAAATCCGTAGCCGGGATGCACGGCGTCGGCTCGCATCCGCCGGGCGGCGTCGATCAAGACTTCGATGTTGAGATAACTTTGCGCCGGCGGCGGCGGACCGATGCGCTGTGCCTCGTCCGCGAGCATCACGTGCAACGCGCCGCGATCGGCATCGGAATAGACGGCGACGGTCGCGATGCCCATCTCGCGCGCCGTGCGAATCACGCGCACGGCGATCTCCCCCCGATTGGCAATGAGTATTCTTTTAAACATTCGCGCGGGAAAGGCGGACGTCGTAATGTAGTATTGTGGAGGCTCCGCGATACCACATTACGACGTCTGCCTAGTCACTGGCAAATAACCCCATCGCGTGGTAGCCGGCGTCCACGAAGTGCACGTCCGCGGTGACGGCGCGCGAGAGATCCGACGCGAGAAATACCGCCATGTCGCCGATGTCGTCCGACGTGACGTTGCGGTGCAGGGGAGCGACCTTCGGCACGACGTCGAGGATGCGAGAGAAGCCGCCGACTTGTCGCGCGCTCGCGGTCTTGATCGGCCCGGCGGAGATCGCGTTGACGCGGATGCCGCGCTCGCCCAGGTCGAAGGCGAGATACCGCACCGTGGACTCCAGCGCCGCCTTGGCGATGCCCATCAGGTTGTAGTTCGGCACGATCTGCGTCGCGCCGAGATACGTCATCGCCATGATGGAGGCGCCGTCGTTGAACGAGTCGCGCAATGCGTCCACGAGCGCGATCAAGGAGTACGACGACACGTCGAGCGCCAGCGAAAATCCGGCACGCGACGTATCGAATACCTTACCTGCCAAATCTTCCTTGTTCGCAAAGGCGATCGAGTGAACGAGCGCGTCGAGCTTCCCGAAGTCGCGCTCGAGCGTGTCTCGCGCGGCGATCAACGACGCGTCGTTCGAAACGTCGCATTCGACGACCGGCGCGCCGCCGAGCTCCGTGGCCAGTTTTTCGACCTCGCCCTTGACGCGTTCGCCCTGATACGTTAGCGCGATTGTGGCCCCGTGTTCGTGCAGCCTACGCGCCATGCCGGTCGCGATGGACCAGCGATTGGCGACGCCGGTGACTAAAGCGCGTTTACCGTCTAGGAGCTTCACGCCCCGGTAGTTGCATCGAGAAGAGTGGCGTCCTTCAGCGAGCCTTCAGAGTAGGAACCCGCGGATGAAGAAGATGATTCCGACTGCGCCTGACGCCATGCTCACGAACCACGCCGGTTTCGATCGCGCGAGCGCCGCGACGGCGCCGAGCGCAATGGCGACCTGCAAGAGCGCGACGGCGTACTCGAAGGCGCGGTGGCGGCCCACCTGGGCGCCCGCCTCTTCCTCTAACCTCCGCGCTTCCACGGAGAGCGGCTTTTCTTTGGCGCGCTCCTTGTCGATCTGCCGGCGATAACCGTGGAGCAGCGCGGCGCTCCTCGTCCCGCGGTCCCGGAGTTCGTCGAGGGCGACGGTGTAAACGTGTTCCTTTTGGCGCGACGCTTGATACTCGTTCCAGGTGTCCGACGCTTTGATTTGGTTGATGAGCGCTTCGTTGACGAGGTCGCCGGCGCGTAGCGCCGATACGGCGGCAAAGACGGCAAAAATGGCGGCGCACAAACCGACGTAACGGACCCAGCGGCCCGCCTCTTCGCGCGCCACCTCCTCGTGAACTTCGGCGATCTGCTCTTGGAGCTTATCGGTCTCGATCTCCGGCGTTTCAGGCATCGCTCAATCTCCGTCGCGCTTTATAGCGGAATATTGCCGTGCTTGCGTTTGGGGCGGGGCGCGCGCTTGTCGCGCAACATCTCGAGTCCCGTCGCGATCGCGCCACGCGTTGCGGACGCCTCGATCACGTCGTCAACGTAGCCTCGCTGTGCCGCAATGTACGGATTAGCGAATCGCTCGGTATATTCGTCGACGAGCTCTTGCATCTTCGCTTCCGGGTTCGCGGCGGCGGCGATATCGCGGCGGAAGATCGTCTTGACCGCGCCTTCGGCGCCCATCACGGCGATCTCGGCCGTCGGCCAGGCGAGGTTGAGGTCGGCGCGGATGTGTTTGCTCGCCATCACGTCGTAGGCGCCGCCGTAGGCCTTGCGCGTGATGATGGTGATCTTCGGAACCGTCGCTTCGGCGAAGGCGTACAGCAGCTTCGCGCCGTGCAAGATGATGCCGCCGTACTCCTGATCGGTGCCCGGCAGAAAGCCCGGCACGTCCACGAACGTCACGAGCGCAATGTTGAAGGCGTCGCAAAAGCGCACGAAACGCGCGGCCTTTACCGACGACCGCGTATCGAGCACGCCCGCCAGCACGTTGGGCTGGTTCGCCACGATGCCGACCGTCTCGCCGTTGATGCGGCCGAAGCCGCAGACGATGTTCTGCGCGTACAGCGGTTGTATCTCGAGAAAGTCTCCGTAGTCCACCACGCCTTCGATCGCCGAGTGCATGTCGTAGGGTTGCGCGGGCGAGTCCGGCACGAGCTCGTCCAGCGCCGGCACGCTGCGCTGCGGATCGTCGTCACAGTCGTATCGCACGGGCCGCTCGCGATTGCTCTGGGGCACGAACGAGAAGAGCGCGCGCGTGAGATCCATCAGATTGTCTTCGTCGCTCGCGACGAGGTGCGCGACGCCGCTGCGCGTGGCGTGCGTCATCGCGCCGCCGAGGTCTTCGAAGCTCACCTCTTCGCCCGTAACGGTCTTGATGATCTCCGGCCCGGTGATGAACATCTGCGAGATCTTGTCGGTCATCAGGATGAAGTCGGTGATCGCCGGCGAGTACACCGCGCCCCCCGCACACGGTCCCGCGATGAGGCTAATCTGCGGAATCACGCCGCTGGCGGCGACGTTGCGCCAAAAGATTTCGGCGTAGCCCCCGAGCGAAACGACGCCCTCCTGAATGCGCGCGCCGCCGGAGTCGTTGATGCCGACGAGGGGCGAGCCCGTCCGCACCGCCAGATCCATCACCTTGCAGACTTTTTCCGCGAAGGCCTCGCCGAGCGAACCGCCGAGCACGGTGAAGTCTTGCGAGAACAGGAAGACTTGACGGCCGTCGATCGTCGCGTGGCCGGTGACCACGCCGTCGCCCAGAAACTCCTTTTCGTCGAGCCCGAACGCGTTGGTTCGATGGACGACGAAGCGATCCAACTCGAGAAACGATCCCTCGTCGACCAGCGCCTCCACGCGCTCGCGCGCGGTCCGCTTCCCGCGAGCGTGCTGTCGATCAACGGCCTCCGCGCCGGCAGGCGCATACGCCTGCGCGCGCTTTGCCCGCAGTTCGGCATACTTGTCCGAGCGAGTCTTCACGGCGCCACCTTGCACGGATTGCGCGCAATGTCATCCCGGCCGACGCTGTCGGAGACGTAGTAGGACGCAGTAGAAGGATGCCGGGCGCTGGAGCGCCATATCTCCCTGCATGCTACGAGCCGTTATTATTGCGTCCGTTCTCGCCGTCGGTAGCCTTACCGCCGGCACCCTCAAAGCCGTTGCGACCGCATCGCCGTCGTTTCCGACGCCGCCGCCGCTGCCGCCCCCGCGGCCGGTGACGGAAAATCTCTTCGGAACGCAGGTGACCGACCCGTATCGGTACTTCGAAGACGTCAACGATCCAACCGTTGCCGCGTTCTTCAAAGAGCAAAACGCATATACGCGAGAAGTGTTGAGCCGGCTCGGAGGTCCCACTCGCCAATTGTTCGAGCGCATCAAGTCCCTCGACAACGCCGGCGCATCGGTGAGCGGCGTTCAGCGCGACGGGCCGTACTATTTCTACGAGAAGCTCAACCCGGGCGACAACACGCCGAAGCTGTACGTGCGCGACGTCGCCGGAGGGCCCGAGCGCGTGCTGGTCGATCCCCAAACGCTCGCCACGACCGGCAAGCACTATACGATCGACTACTTTCTGCCGTCCCTCGACGGTGCCCGCGTCGCGTACGGCATCTCCGAAGGCGGTTCCGAGGCGGCGGTGATTCACGTTGTGGAAACGGCGAGCGGACAAGTGCTTCCCGACGCGATCGATCGCGCGTACTACGTCGGACCGACGAGTTGGCTGCCCGACGGAAAATCGTTCTACTACGTCCGCTTTCCGAAGCTGCAGCCCGGCGAACCGGAAATCGATAAGGAGACGCGCGCCGTCAACTATCTGCACGTCCTCGGTCGGGATCCGGATCGCGACGTTCCCGTCTTCGGCTACAACGTCAACCCGAAGGTCCCGTTCGACACGACGGACTTTCCGATCGTCGTGTACTCGCCCGCATCGCCCTATCGCCTCGCCGTCGTCGCTCACGGCGTGAAGAACGAGGTCACGATCTACTCCACGCGCGAGGACGTCCAAAATGCCGGCGCGGCCTGGACGCCGGTCGCCAACGTGGACGACGAGGTTACCGGGTACGATCTCAAGGCATCGACGCTCTATCTCATCAGCCACAAAGACGCGCCGACGTTCAAGGTGATTGCGACGTCGCTCGACGCCCCCAACGTGTCCTCGGCGCAGACCGTCATCGCGCCGGCGCGTTCGATCGTGGAGAACATCGGCGTCGCGTCCGACGGCCTCTACGTGCTGTCGCGCAATGGCGGCTTCGGCCAGATCGTCCGCGTCGCGCTCGACGAGAACGGGCATGCCGGCGCCTCTACGCCGCTGAGACTTCCGTTCGCGGGCTCGATCAACACGATCGTCACGGATCCGCGCGAGCCCGGCGTCGCGTTCGGCCTTACCGGCTGGACCCATTCGCTCCTGTACTACGCGGCGGACGCCTCGGGACGCGTCACGGACACCCATTTAAAGGAAGTGGCGAACGTGGACATGTCGCCCTACACGTCGTCCGAAGTGGAGGCGCGCAGCGCGGACGGAACGATGGTGCCGCTCTCGATCGTCTATCGCAAGGGCTTGCCGCTCGATGGTAGGCATCCCGCGTATCTGGAAGGCTACGGGTCGTACGGCATCGAGATCAACCCGTCGTTCAGCGCGACGCGCGTCGCGTGGCTCGAGCGCGGCGGCGTATTCGCCGTCTGCCATCCGCGCGGCGGCGGATGGTACGGCGAGGGCTGGCACCAGGCCGGCATGATCGCGACGAAGGCCCACACGTGGGAAGACTTCATCGCGTGCGGCCGATGGCTGATCGCGCACAAGTATACGTCGTCGTCGCATCTCGCGGGCGAGGGCACCAGCGCCGGCGGCATCACGATCGGACGCGCCATCACGACCGCGCCGCATCTCTTTGCGGCCGCGCTCGACGTGGTCGGCGTGAGCAACGCCATGCGCTCGGAATTCTCTCCCAACGGGCCGCCGAACATTCCGGAGTTCGGTAGCGTCAAGACGGAGGCCGGGTTCAAAGCGCTCTACGCAATGGACGCCTACCAGCACGTCGTCAACGGCACGGCGTATCCCGCCGTGATGCTGATCACCGGCTTCAACGATCCGCGCGTGTCGTCGTGGGAGTTGGCTAAGCTTACCGCACGACTGCAACAGGCGACGACGAGCGGCCGCCCGATCTTGCTTCGCGTGGACTACGACGCGGGTCACGGCTTCTTGGCCGCCTCGCGCACGCAGAGCGAGCAGCTGCTAACGGATGAGTATTCGTTCTTGCTCTGGCAATGCGGCGACCCGGCCTTCCGCAACATCGGCGTTCGCATCTTCCCGCGTCACACGGCCTCGCGCTAGCCCAGAGTTCTTCGAGAACAAATCAGATTACGATGTGAGGACCAAGGGCCCTATGCTTCGCCGTTGACGTTTTGCGTTGGCCGCGTGATTGACTCTTTGCTGGGGCGCATCGATGGTGTCGACTGCGAGTCTGACCAACTCCGCGGCTCCGGGTTCGATTCCCGGGCGCTCCAGCCGCGACTATAACGGTTGCGAATGCATCAGCGACGTGATACGATAGGGCTGGTCAGACTCGCGGTCACGTTTAGATGCGCAAGGCGCCACAGTAATGCGGCGCCTTTGTCTTGTTGCAAGCGTCCTACCAAATACCGAGCATCGCCTTCACGTCGTCCGAGGCCATCGTGCGGGGGTCCCACGGTGGAGTGAAGGTGATCTCGACGTTGGCGTTCCTGACGCCGTCGATGCGGAGCACGTGATCCTTCACCGACTGCATGAACATCGGCCCGACGGGGCACATCGGTGACGTCAGCGTCATCGTGACCGTGACGTCCTCGCCGTTTTCTCCCTCCGTGGCGATGTCGTATACGAGTCCCAGTTCGAGAATGCCCAAGTTGAGCTCGGGGTCTTTCACTTCAACGAGCGCTTCGCGAACTTGTTCGGTCGTCGGCATAGAACTAGGAGTTTGGCGATTGGTGCGGCAACCCTTCGGAACAGAAAAGGGTGAGAGTATCGACCCGTGGCGGCGGTCGCGGAGCCTCAACGAAACTCGATGACGCCGGCGAGCGTTTAGAGGATAAGGAAAGGAAAGCCAGAGCGATGTCGATGTGGGAGCCCTTCACCGAGCGAGCGCGGCGCAGCATTGTGCTCGCTCAGGAAGAAGCGCAGCGTCTCGGTAACAACTATATTGGCACCGAGCATATTCTGCTCGGCATCATCTCCGAGGGCGAAAGCCTTGCGGCGAAAGTGCTCGAGTCGCTCGGCGTCAACCTCGCAAAAGTCCGCCAAGAGGTGGAAGCCATCGTGGGTCGCGGCGGCCAGACCGTGCAACAGGAGATGGTCTTCACGCCGCGCGCGAAGCGCGTGATCGAGCTGGCCTTCGAGGAGGCCCGGCAACTCAACCACAATTACATCGGAACCGAGCACTTGCTTCTCGGCTTGATTCGCGAGGGCGAAGGCGTGGCCGCGCGCGTGCTGACCAATCTCGGCGTGGACCCCGCGAAAGTTCGCGTGCAGACGACCTCCTTGCTCGGGGCCGAAGGCCAGCCCGCCGCGCCGAAGGGCAAGAGCAAGACGCCGACGCTCGACGCCTACGGCCGCGATCTCACGACGCTGGCCCGCGACAACAAGCTCGATCCCGTCATCGGGCGCAACACCGAAATCGAGCGCGTCATCCAAATTCTCTCGCGCCGCACGAAGAACAACCCGGCGCTCATCGGCGAGCCCGGCGTCGGCAAGACCGCCATCGCCGAAGGTTTGGCGCAACGCGTCATCAAGGGCGACATCCCCGAACCGCTGCGCGAGCGGCGCGTGATCACGCTCGATCTCGCGGGCCTGGTTGCGGGCACGAAGTACCGCGGCGAGTTCGAAGAGCGCATGAAGCGCGTCATGGACGAAATCCGCGCGGCCGCGGGCGAGATCATCCTGTTCATCGACGAGCTGCACACGCTCGTCGGCGCGGGCGCCGCCGAAGGCGCGATCGACGCGAGCAACATCATCAAGCCCGCGCTCGCGCGCGGCGAGCTGCAGTGCATCGGCGCGACGACGCTCAACGAGTTTCGCAAGCACATCGAGAAGGACGCCGCGCTGGAGCGCCGTTTTCAGCCCGTCATGGTCGGCGAGCCGACGGTCGAGGAGACGATCGAAATTCTCAAAGGGCTGCGCGACCGGTACGAGGCCCATCATAAGGTTCAGATCACCGACGAAGCGCTCGCGATGGCCGCGCGTCTGGGCGACCGCTACATCACCGACCGCTTCCTCCCCGACAAGGCCGTGGACCTCATCGACGAAGCGAGCTCGCGCGTGCGCCTGCAGGCGACGCTGCCGCCGCCGGCGGTCCGCGAGGCCGACGCCCAACTGCGCAAGCTGATCGCCGAAAAAGAGGCGGTCGTCAAAAACCAAGAGTTCGATAAGGCCGCGACGATTCGCGATCGCGAGGAGAAGCTGCGACTCGAAAAGGCGCAGCTCGAGCAAGAGTGGCGCGAGCGCAAGACGCACGGCGAGCGCATCCTCAAGGTAACGGCGGAAAACATCGCCGAGATCGTCTCGTCGTGGACGAAGATTCCGGTGAGCCGTCTCGCGCAAGCGGAGACCGAGAAGCTGCTCAAGATGGGCGAGCTGCTCCACCAGCGCGTCGTCGGACAAGACGAGGCGATCGGCGTGATCACGCGCGCCATCCGCCGTTCGCGCGCCGGGTTGAAGAATCCGAATCGCCCGATCGGGTCGTTCATCTTCCTCGGGCCGACGGGCGTCGGCAAGACCGAAGTGGCGCGCAGCGTCGCGGCGTTTCTCTTCGACGACGAAGAGTCCATGATTCGCATCGACATGTCCGAGTATATGGAAAAGTACTCGGTCAGCCGGCTCGTCGGCGCGCCGCCCGGATACGTGGGCTACGAAGAAGGCGGCCAGCTAACGGAAGCGGTGCGTCGCCGCCCGTATTCCGTCGTGCTGCTCGACGAGATCGAGAAGGCGCATCCCGACGTGTTCAATCTGCTGCTCCAGGTGCTCGAAGACGGACGCCTCACCGACTCGCAAGGCCGTCACGTCGACTTCAAAAACTGCGTGATCATCATGACTAGCAACGTCGGCGCGACGGGGATGACTACGACCAACGACATCGGCTTCCGGCTCCAAAAAATTTCCAGCGAAGATCAGGTCAAGGCCTACGAACGGATGAAGAGCCGCGTGCTCGAGGAAGTGAAACAGACCTTCCGGCCCGAGTTCCTCAACCGGGTGGACGAAGTCGTCGTCTTCCACCAGCTGTCGCGCGAGGAGATCGAGCAGATCGTCACGCTCGAGTTGGACAAAGTCATCCGCGAGGTGCGCGCGCAGGACATGGAGCTGAAGGTCACCGACGGCGCCAAGTCGCTGTTGGCCCGCAAGGGATGGGACCCGCAGTTCGGGGCGCGACCGTTGCGGCGCGCGATCCAGCGCATGGTCGAAGACGAGGTCGCGGAGGAGATGCTGCGCGGCACGTTCAGCGCCGGCGATCACATCTTGGCCGACATCGATCCGGACGATCCCGAAAAGCTCAAGTACTCGAAGATTCCATCGATCGAGCCGCCGGCCGCGCCGCCGCCCGAACCCGCCGTTACGTAAGGTTTCCTACTAGGGCGTGCACGCGCTGCTCGTTGCAGCGGTCCTCGCACAGACCACGCCGGCGCTCGCCGTTTCGGCGACGAGCGTCAATCTCAATCCGGCCCAGCAGCAGGTCGTAACGATCAACGGGGCCAGCGCGCCTTTGGAGGCGACGCTGGACGAGCGGCTCGTCAACGTCACCGTCGCGCCGGACGGATCCAGCGTTACGATTACGGCGACGCAAGCGACGGGCAGCGACGTGCTGCACCTCGTCGACGCGTCGGGCGCGCACGCCGACGTGGCGATTCGCGTCGCCTTCAACGCCGGCACGATCGCGGCGCAAACGAGCTTACGCGTCACGGGCGATCCCGTGGATCCGCAGTGGCTCGCCCAACAGGTTCGTAACGCCGCCCTTCGCGCGGCGCAGGCGCAGCCCGACGCGCGCGTCGCCGTCGGCGAGATTCCGCCGATTCCGGATGCGCCGGCGCCCGGCGCGAGAACGCAAGTCGCCGTGCCCGTGCAGATCTCCGGCGACGGCAAGTATTTCGACCAGAGCGGCTCGACGCTGGTGAACGTTACGAACGTCGCGGCGGCGCCCTTCGCTCCGAGCCTGCTCTTTTACGACGACGATCCCGAGCACGTTACACAAGACGGCCTGCTCTTTCGCGCGACCGTCGCGCCCGCAGCGCCGGCGCGGCTGTACTACTACCACGACGACGGCGAAGACCCGCGACGGCTCGTCGTCTCCATCGCCGGCGCCTCGTCCGACGCGAGCACCGTCCAACTGGTCGGAACGCAGGCCGGGCCGAACATGGACGTGATGCACGTCGGGCACACGGTCAGCAAGAACTTCTTGCTGACCAAGACGCGCCACGAAGGCGTGATCGTGGATCTCGTTCCGGGGGCGCCGTACGTCGTGGCCGACGTCCCGATGACGGCGCGCCAGTTGGTCGCGGGAACCCTCGACGTGCGAGTGCTTTCGGGCGGACCGGTCACCGTTTCGGTCATCGCGGCGTCGCCCGGCGTCGATCCCCGCACGCTGCTCGACGGCCCGCCGTTGCCCGGCGACGGTCACCACCGCACGGGCGTCTTCCAGATCGCGGGCTACGGAAGCGAAGCGCTCAACTATCGGATCGGACAACCGGACGCGACGGTCGTGATCGGCGACACCGATCCCACGCCGCCGAGCGCGGACCCGCAGTCGGCCGGCCACGACTACGGCGACTACGGCGTCCTGCACTCAATAGGCCTCAGGGTGCAGAACCCCGGAGTCTCTCCGGCGACGGCCTATCTCTATTTTCGCCCGCTCGCCGGTCCCGCGCGGGGCACGTTCTTGCTCGACGGCAACCTGATCGAGATCGGGTGCGTGCGCGTCTCGACGCCCTACGAAATCTCGGCGTTGAACCTAGCCGCCGGCGAGAGCTATCGCGGCGTGCTGTTGACGACGTCCGACGGCGGCTCGTTCTATCCCGCCGAAATCGGCATCACGACCACGCCGCCGCAGCCGCACGCGCCGCCGATCTCCGCCCCGGACGGCTGCTTTCCGAAACCGCAAGCCGCACAATGATGGGCGAAGGGGAGGCGAAGGTCGTTCTGTTGGTGCGCCTCCTCAACGCGATCGACCAGGGGCGTCATTCGTTCGAGGCGCTCAAAGACCGGATCGCCGAAGGCGGAAAGCGCCCGAGCACGCGCAGCCTACGGCGTTACCTGGCAATCCTCAGCAACGCGGGCTTCCCGTGGTACTTCGACCGCGCCGCGAACGTCTATCGTTTCTCCGACGGCTATAACCTCAAGCGGCTCGACCTCTCGAGCGGCGAGCTCTTTGGGCTGGTGGCGCTGCGCGCGCTCGGATCGAGCATCGGCGGCACGATCGGGGCGTCGATCGACGAGGTGGCGGAAAAGATCGTCGGTAGCGCGGGCAGCGGGACGCAGGCGCGCCTGACGACCGCGTCACCGATGGCGTTTCGCCTCTCGGAGATCCGCCTCGACGAACACGGTGAGCGGGCCTTCGCGCTCCTGTCGTCGGCCGAGCGCGCCTCGCGCAGCGTGCGCTTCTCGTATCTCGATAAGGAAGGCCGCTGCAGCGGCCGCACCGCCGACCCGTACGGCTTCATCGTCAACGCTGGGCGCGTGTATTGCGTCGCCTACGATCACGCCCGTCGCGACATGCGCACCTTTGCGGTGGACAGCGTGAGCGAGCCGGTGATGCTGAGCAAGAACTTCGTTCGCCCGAAGGACTTCAACGTGGAGGCGTACGCCGCGGCCTCGATCAGCGGAGTGCTCCACAGCGATCGCACGACGCACGTCCGCGTGCGCTTCGAGCCCCGTGTCGCGAAGGCGGCGGTCGCGGCACGCGTCGTCGCCGAGCGCGACATCGAGCACCGCGACGACGGATCGGTCGAGATCGGCTATCGCGTGGCCGACGTCGAGGAGTTGGTGCGCTGGGTGCTCGGTTGGGGCGCCGCCGCCGAAGTCATCGCGCCGCCGCAGGCGCGCGAGCGCATCGCGGAGCTGGCGAACGAGATCCACGACAAGTATTCCGACGGCGTGAAGAACGCAAATTAACGGAGCCCGTCGATTCGACGGGCTCCGACGTATTCACGCACCTACCTCGCCTGTTTGGCGCTCGTGAGAGTGCCCCACTGACGCCGGTAAGCGGTTTGGCCTTTGCCGTTGATCGTCGCTCATCACGATGATGCATACGTTGCATTGGCCGCGAACGATACGTTCGTCACACTTCGATATAATTTTCGAAGCTTGTGCATCGTAGCACAGCGCAATAACGACCACAAGCGGTCGCTCGTGCAATTCACAAGCTGTCCACAACTTTTTTGCGTTATGCACGGGCGGCGTCGCCTAGCGAGCGCGCTGCGCGGGTTGACATACGAACCACAGCGAAATCAGCGCTCATGTGGCTCGCGCTGTCGGCCTTCGTGCTGGCCCAGAGTTTCTTCGGCGGCTTGCCGATCGACGGCATTCACTGCGACCGGCAAGAGGGCGCCGCGGAGCACATTCACGCGCACTTGTCGCTGTACGATCGCGGCCGCGCCGTCGCGCTGCCGGCCAACGTGGGGATCCCGATGAGCGCCCAGTGTCTGTATTGGTTGCACACGCACAGCGACGACGGGGTCATTCACATCGAGTCGCCGGTGCGCCGCACGTTTACGTTGGGAGAGTTCTTCGACATCTGGGGCCCCGAACTGAGCGCGACGCGCGCGGGTCCCGTCGTCGCGCCTCAGCGACGCCGCCTGGTGATCGTGGTCAACGGAAAGCCGTGGAGCGGCGATCCGCGCGCGATCGTGTTGCACGACCACGAAAGTATCGTAATCCAAAACGGTCCGCCGTTCGCGCATCCGCCGTCACCCGATTGGTCGAAGTTGGGGTGATCGAGCTCGACGGCCATCACCTCACCCTCGAACAGATCGAGGAGGTCGCGGCCGGCGCTGCGGTGGCGGTGTCCGCGGTGGCGCGTACGCGTGTGGACCAAGCGCGGCAGTTCGTCGAACGCAAGTTTGCGGGGGGCGAAGCGATCTACGGCGTCACGACCGGCTTCGGCCGTTTGGCGCACGTGCGCGTCTCGCCGGCGGACGCGGTCGAGCTGCAGCTCAATCTGGTGCGCAGCCACGCGGCGGGGACGGGCGAGCCGCTGCCGATTCCCTTCGTTCGCGCGGCGAGCGTGCTGCGCGCAAACTCGCTCTCGGCCGGTCACTCCGGGATCAAGCCCGACACGCTCGACCTCATTCTCGCGATGCTGGCGCGCGGGGTGACGCCCGTCGTTCCATGCCAGGGGTCGGTGGGGGCGAGCGGCGATCTCGCGCCGCTGGCGCACATGACGCTCGTGTTGATCGGCGAGGGCGAGGCCTATTACGATGGCCGGCGACTGCCCGGCGGCGTCGCGCTGGAGCAGGCGGGACTCGCTCCCATTCAACTCGGTCCCAAGGAGGGCTTGGCACTGGTCAACGGCACGCAGGTGATGACGGGCATCGCCGCGCTCGGCGTGTTGCGCGCGGAACGCCTGGCCGCGGCCGCCGACCTCATCGGGGCGATGTCGCTCGAGGCCTATCTCGGGAGTGATCGCGCCTTCGACCGCCGGCTCAACGACCTGCGTCCCCACCCCGGGCAAGAGCGCGTCGCCGCCAATCTTCGCGACCTGCTGGAAGGCTCGGAGATCGTGCAGTCGCATCGCGAGTGCGAGCGCGTGCAAGATCCGTACTCGTTCCGTTGCATCCCCGTGGTGCACGGCGCCGTGCGGGACTCGATCGCTCACGTGCGTCGCGTGACCGAGATCGAAGCGAACTCCGTCACGGACAACCCGCTGGTGTTCGCTGAAGATGAAGAGTTCATCTCGGGCGGCAACTTCCACGGGGAGCCGGTGGCGCTCGCGATCGACTTCCTCAAGATCGCGGCGTCCGAGCTGGCGTCGATCGCGGAGCGGCGGCTCTACCTCTTGCTCAACGCCGCCGACCGCGAGCTGCCGCTCTTCCTGACGCGCCAGGTCGGCTTGCAGTCGGGGCTGATGCTCGTGCAATATACCGCGGCCGCGCTCGTGAACGAGAACAAGGGCCTGGGTTGGCCCTCGAGCATCGACTCGATTCCGACTTCGGCCGGCCAAGAGGACCACGTCAGCATGGGCATGACGTCGGCGAACGCGATGCCGCGCGTGCTCGACAACGTCGAAGGCGCGCTCGCCTGCGAGCTGATCGGCGCGTGCGCGGCGACGGACTTTCGCCGGCCGCTGCGTTCGGGCCGCGGCACGCAGGCCGCCCACGCCGTGACGCGCGAGCGCATCGCGCCCTGGACGACCGATCGTCCACCGGCTCCCGACATCGCGACGGCGCGTGAGCTCATCCGCTCGGGGGAACTCCTTCGCGCGGCCGAATCGGCCATCGCCCGCAAACTGTCACCCTGACCCGCCTTGTCACCCTGAGCCTGTCGAAGGGTGACCATGCTACAAGCTAATATTGAACTGCAAGTACGCGTTGAACGGATTCGGCAGCACAAACGCGTTGGTGTCCGCGTACGCAGGCGTAAAGGGCTGAGAAAAAGCCGGGTTGAGCGGCACGCCGTTAGCGCCTCTGTCGTGCGGCGAGACGCCGTTATAAAAGTTTGAAACGTAGTACGACGTGCCCGAGGGGCCGCCGCTGGCGTAGCCGCAGGTATAACTGTTTGGCGGCCACTGCTTCGTCCATGGTTCCGACGAACCGCCAAAGCACGCATTGACCAAGTTCGCCAAGAGCAAGTTGGCCTTCACGCGTGGACTGAACTCGTACGAGAGTTGAAGGCTGAGATTCAGCTGATTCGGTTGGCGGAAGCCTCCGAAAGAATCGAATGCTCCAGTCTCCGGATTCGGAATGTAAAGAACGCCCGCCGTAGTGCCGTTTTGGACCTCGGAAAGCCCGCACGAGGTATAGTCGGCTTGCAGCGGGTTCTTTATGTGAATCGGCGAGTTTACCAGCCTCGCCGAGTTCTGCGTGCAGGTACGCGGGTCGAGGCCTTCGACGTCGGACGGATTGCCGTAGAGCTCCCCCTCGTTGAACGTCAGGGCGGGCGTAATCGCGAACCGGTTGCGCCGATAGTTAACGACCGCACTGAGCACGTTGGGCGATAGATACGGAAAATCCAGGCCCACGGGATACCAACCGTTGCGGTCGAGCAACGGCTGCGGCGACATTGAATAGTACGGATTAAAGATCGGATCGTTGTAATTAGGTTTGAGCTTACGGCATGCCGGATCCGGATAGACGTTGCCGGCCGCGTCGTTCTCGTAGCATTTCGAGCCACCGCCTGCCTTCGTTAATCCGTTGAAGTTCGCGATGTCTTGGTTGTATGGATCGATCGGATTGATGTTCGTTCCGGGATAGTTGGCCCACCGTTCGGCCGCATTAGTATAGGTATAGGAGATCAAGAATGAGAGCCCGTTCTTGCTGAAGTCGCCCTTCGTGAACTCCAATTCGACGCCGTCGACGCGTTCAACGCCCGAATTGAGGCCGCCGCCCAAGCCAAATGGTAGAGCGATGCTGTAAATTTGGTTTGTCGCGTAGCGGTAGTACGGACTGATCTTAATCGACATGTCGGTGCCTTTAAAACGGCGCTCGTAGGACGCGTCGTAGTTGTTCGAATACTGTACGAGCGGATTGTGCGACGGCGTTGTGAAGCCGTATTGCCAAAAGGCCTGGAAAAGGTCGTACGCCAGGTTGTTATCCTTTGCGTTATACTGCACCTGATACGTCTGCGGCTCTTGAGCGTAGCGTCCAGCGGAGAGGCGCAATACCGTATCCGCGTTAACCGAGTACGTTAAACCGAACCGAGGCGTAAACGCATAGTCGGCGGTCGACGGCGGGTAAGAGTTGCTGAGCAGAAGATGGCCGTTTTTGCCGTCGGGATGCACCGTTTGCACCGGATGGGCCGGCACGGACCGATCGATCGGACAGTTGAAGC
>JAFAQW010000250.1 GCA_019245995.1 Vulcanimicrobiota bacterium
GACGGCTATCCGGAAAAGAAGAAAGACTATCCCGAGCGCGCCCTGGAGGCACTCCACGTCGCGCTCGACGACTACCGCAAGAAAGCCGCGTCGGGCGCCGTGCCGGATTATGCCGCGATGCCTCGCGCTGCTGCTCCGCACACTGCAGACGAGGCGCCCCAACGGTCCGGCAATGGAACCATGGAGAAGGTCGTTATCAGCCTGCGCTAGCCGCGCTTACTGCGCGAACGGCGCGGTGGCGACCGTTTCGTAGCGCGACGTTCGGTGCGCCGGGTCCGGCAGCGATTCGAATAGCGTCAATCGCTCGACCTGCAACGTAATCGGCGAGACGTCGACGAGAGGCAACGGGCGCTGCGGCGGCTTGACGCGCGCGATCGTGACGTGCGCGACCGCGTCGCCGGCGAAAGCGAATCCCTCCGCGCCGTAGGCAGCGCGCACGCGCTGCGCCAGGCCTCGAAACGCTGGGCCTTGTTCCCGCGCGCCGACGTAAATCACGCGCGGCTTGCGTTCGTGCGGGAACGCGCCCAGTTTATCGAGCGTTACGCTGAAGCTCGCCGCGCCGCGGCTCGCCGCGTCGAGCGCCGCGACGATCCGCTCGACGTTTTGAGGTTCTACGTACCCGAGAAATGCAAGCGTCACGTGAAGTTTTTCCGCCGCCTCGTAGCGCCCGGCGTACCCTCGTTGGGCGAGCCTCGCGCCGACCGCGGCGCACGCTTCACGCGCAGCACGATCGAGCTCGATTCCCACGAAGAGCCGGCGTCTGCGGGCGCCGCCTGCACTCATTGAAGGTAAGGATTCATGCCGCGCTCCATGCCGACCGTCGTGAAAGGCCCGTGGCCCGGAATCACCGGCGTCGCGTCGGCATAGGGCAACAGCTTCGCGCGAATCGAGTCGACGATGTCTTCCATCGACGTGCCGCCCAAATCCCAGCGTCCGATGGAGCCGGCAAATAGCGTGTCGCCCGTCAAGAGCGCGGTTTGTTCCGCATGAGCGACGGCGAAGCAGACGCTTCCGGGCGTATGCCCGGGCGTGTGCAGTATCTTTACCTCCGCCGCGCCCAACGCCAAAACGTCCCCGTCGCGGAGATCGCCGTCGAGCAGCACGACCTTCGGCGCCTGCGCCAGCCCCAGCCAACCCGCTTGGAGCGGCAGCGTTTGATAGAGCGGCACGTCGGCCGAGTGAAGAAGCGCCGGCGCGCCCGTCTCGCGGCGCAATCTGCCGACGTCCCCGATGTGATCGATGTGCGCGTGCGTGTGCAGCAGCAACTTGGCGCGCCAGTGGTTGCGCTCGAGGCGCGCGGTGACTTCCTCGACGCCATCGCCTCCGTCGACGACGATCGCCTCCCCGCTTCGTTCGTCTGCCAAGATCGTGCAGTTGCAGGCCAGTGGCCCCACCGGGAACGTCTCTCGAATCATCGCGTTTCCGGCACGAGGCGCTCAGGGAGACGTCAGCATGCCGAGATCGTGAAAGGCGCCGTTAAAGTAGCCGAGCGGCGGCCCCGAGCGCGTTCCGCTGCTAAGTACGTGTCCGATCAGTATCGAGTGAGAACCGAAGTGATATTCGTGGGCCACCTCGCAGTCAAAGTGTGCGACCGTGCCTTCTAAGACCGGCGCGCCCGTAACGTCGGTGCGGTAGGGTATGTCGGTAAACTGACGCTCTCGCACCTTGCCCGAAAAGTGCTCCGCGAGGCGCCGTTGATTCCCGGCCAGCACGTTGACGCAGAACACCCGCGAAGTGGAGATGAAGAGATAGCTGCGTGCTTCGCGGTTGATGCAGATCAACAACGACGGCGGCGTCAGCGAGACGCTGGCGAACGCGTTGACGGTGATGCCGCGCGGCTCGCCGTCCTTCAGGCTCGTTACGACGGTGACGCTGGTGGGCACGTGGCGCATCGCGATTCGAAACGCGGGCGCATCCATCATCGCCGCCGGGCGCCGAAAGCGACGCCGCCTTCCGTCGGAAGGATCGTCGCATCGAGCGAGGGGTGGGCGAGGAAACGCTGGGTAAAGCGTTCGTTTCGCAGGCAATCGTTGAAGATCGCGAGACCGGAGAGTTTGAGCATCGGCACGACGAGGGCGAGGTAGTCTTCGTATCGGGCGGCGTCCGCCATCACGAAGACGATGTCCAGATTGCGTTGCGGAAAGTTTTCGAGCAGATCGATCGCCGGCGTCGTAAAGACCTCGATGTAGTCGTCCTCCGATGCCTGGCGAAAATACTCGAGAGCGACGGCGGCGTTGCGCGCTTGCGGTTCGACGGTCCAAATACGGCCCGCCGGCGGTTGGGCCAACGCCATCCAGAGCGTCGAATAGCCGTACGCGCTGCCGACTTCCAAGATCCGGTTCGCCTGCATCGCCGTGACCATCGTGGAAAGAAACCGTCCCATCGCACGAGAGATCAACGCAACGCTCTCGGCCGACGCCCGCTTTTCGATTTCGAGGAGCACGGGGTGCGCCGGGCGCTGTATCGCGTCGAGATCGTGCGCGACTTGGCTCACGTCGCGTTCGCCTTAGGTGTCTCCGACGCGGCGACCTGCGCGTGCTCGGCCGCCTTCACGACGTTGCGCAGCAAGGCAACGTTCGTGACCGGTCCGACGCCGCCCGGCACGGGCGTAATGGCGCCGGCGATGCGTACGGCGCTGTCAAAATCGACGTCGCCTTTCAGCGTCCCGTCCACGATCGTCGTGCCGACATCGATGACCGTAGCGCCCGGCATCAGATCTTCGCCGCGAACGAGTCCCGGCACGCCGGCGGCAACGACGACGATGTCGGAGAGCTTCAGGTATTGTTGCAACGCCCCGGATTCGCGATGAAGAATCGTCACCGTGGCGTCTTGCGCGAGCATGAGCATCGCGACGGGGGCGCCCACGACCACGGAACGTCCGACCATTGCGGCCCGCCGTCCGCGCAGCGGCCAGTGCGGACTACGCTCGAGCAGCAGCATGACGGCGGCCGGCGTCGCCGGAACGTAGGCCGTGCCGCTGCCGAATGCCAGATGACCTTGATTGGTGGGGTGCGTGCCGTCGACGTCTTTTTGAGCCGGAATGGCATCGGCAATCTCACGGATGGAGAGATGCCGGGGCAGCGGCTGTTGCAGCAACACGCCGTGAGTTTGCGCGTCGCTTCCAAGTCGCTTCAGACGCGAACGCGTCTCGCGCGCACCGGCGTTCTCATCGAGGCGATCTACCGTCACCGCGATGCCCAGACGCTCGCCGGTTCGCACGAGGTTACGCACGTACGCCAGGCTCGATTCGTTTTCGCCGACAAACACGATCGCCAAGCGCGGAGTAACTCCCCGCTCTCGCAACGCCGCAATGCGCGCGCGAAGTTCCGTGCTCAGATCGGCGGCCAGGCTTCGACCATCGAGAATTTGGGCGGCCACGCCGACCGCGTTTCGGCTTCAATCGAACGGAACCTGGACCTTCGTGCGGAAGCATATCGCTCCGAGATGCACCGATATCTTCCATGGCTGTTGGGCGGTGTTGCCGTTGCGGTCGCGGCGATCGTGCTCGCGCCGTTGTTCGGTGGAGGCTCGTTCACGACGGGGCCGCAGGGCCTCGCGGGACAAGCCGCTGCCGTCTTTTCGCTGCAGGACGATCGAGGCGCCGGCGTCTCGCTGGCGCAGTATCGCAATCGTATCGTCGTAATGAATCTTTGGGCGTCGTGGTGTCCGCCCTGCCGCGAGGAATTGCCGGACTTGCAGCGTTTGGCCAACCGCTACTCGCACGGCAACATCGTCGTGGTGGGCGTCAACGAGGGCGAATCGCCGCAACGAGCCCGAAGCTTTGCGGCGTCGTTACGGATTCGCTTTCCGATTTGGGTCGATTCGTCGGAGCGTTACGGCCGAATTTACGCGGCGCTCGGCCTTCCCACGACCATCGTTCTGAACCGCCGCGGCGTGATCGTTCGCGGATACGATGGCGCGCTCACGTTCGACCAGATGCAATCCGCCGTCGATGCCGCGCTTCGCAATTCGTGACGGGGTGTGCGCTGGCCGCCTTGGTGACGGTTGCGCTCGTGGGCGTGCAGGTCGTTCTGCCCGGAAAAGCGCTGTATCACTATGGCTGGTATAACGTCCTGATCGCCGCACTCGCCATCACCGCGGGACTCTTCGCGCGGGGCGCGTTGCGAGACGTGCGCGCCCAACCGTCGCGGCGCGGGATTGCATGCATCGTCTTCGGTTGCGCGCTGACCGCTATCGCGGGGATCGCGAGCGGCCTGTTCGGACCGGAGAATCAGCAGATCGTGGGGTCGCCCGCGCAGCGCCTCACGGTGCAGGGCCTCGGAACACTGGCCTTTCCCCTGGGTGCCTCGCACGGCGACGACGCACCCGTTCGGCTCGTGCGACCTCACGGCGCGGTCGTGCTTCTTTCGGGCCGCGCTCGCAATCTGGGAAGTTTCGTCGTGCGAACGACCATGCGAACCGTGGTCGAGGTGGACGCGCGGGATGCATTGGGCAATCGGCTCACCGTTACGCAGCCCACGGGGCGCGCTTTTCTTTCGCCCGTGCTGTTGATGGAGCACCGGCAAAACATCGCGGGTTTCGACGTTCCGTTCGATTCGTTCAATGTTCCCGCGGCGCACCGCATCGTGAAGGCCGTGCTCTTTTCGGCAGACCAGGCGCAAGTGCTCGCGCACGGCACCGGCAGCCCTGCGGTTCTCTTCGCCGTGGACGACGAAGACGAGCGGCCGTTGCCCCACGGCATCGCCTTCGACGCAGGCGTCCACAGCGTACGCGTGGGCGGCTTGCAGTTACGCGCAGCCGTCGGTGCATTTCCAGCCGTGGAAGTCGATTCCGCGCCCAACCTCATCGCCACGCTCGCCGGCGGCATTCTGGTCGCCGGCGCGAGCGGATTTACTGTCCTGCGACGATGGCGCGCACGTTACGGATGATCAGGCTGCCTTCAGAGAGCTCGATGCCTTTTGTGGGAAGCACGTAGAACGAGAATAAGCGCACGGCGTCCGTATCGGGCGAGAATCGTAGCGTGACGGTGCGCCATCCGGGTTCGCCGAGCTGCGTGGCGTCCAGCAGCACGTCTTCGTTGATCTGGTTGCGAACGTCCACCCGTAAGCGCGCGGCGCTGCCGTCGTCGTGCACGTCGAACCGTAAGCCGATCGTGTCCGCCGGCAGCGGAAGGTCGGATACGGCGTACGCGGCGCGCTCGCTTCCGGAAAACGTGAACGATAAGGCGACGCAGCTGCCGCATCCATAGCCTCGGGCAACCGATCCGGCACCACCCGAGGGATGCGTCACGAAGCGCGCGCGGGGCGCAAAGGGGAGCGCGACCTCGTGCGAGCCGACCGTCACGCGAGTGCTTGCGAGGGCGTTCCCGATTCTTACGCTTACTCGCGCGTCGTGCGCCGCCGCGCGGTAAACGCCGCGGCCGTCGATCGCGCCCGCCGTAGCGCTCCAGCGCAACGTCGGCGGCAAAGCTAGTGGATAGCCGTCGGCGTCGTAGGCGCCGGCTTTCAGCGCGACCGTCCCATTCGGATCCACGTTCGGACGGCGAGGATACAGTTCGATGCGCGCCGGCGCACCGAGCACTTCCAAGTCCACCACGCCCCGCAAGCGGCGATCGTGCAGAACGAGGTGTCCGAGGCCCGGGCGGCCCGCCACGAAGGACGCTTTTGCAACGTTACCGAGCGACGCGGGAACGACAATCGTAGCGATCGGGCCGGCGCCCGTGACGACGTGATTCGCGGCATCCACCGCAGTGACGCGAAGCGGCACTTGCGCGCCGGAGACCGCGCGCACGGCCGACGGGCGTGCCACGAGCCGGACCGGCGGTCCCGTCTTCGCGAGGCTGTAGACGAAGACTCCGTCGGCGACGGGCCGCTCGCGTCCATCGGAGGGCGAGTTCAGGACGTCGGCCGCATCGTCGCCGAGCAGGCGCGCGACGATCGTGGAGGAGCCGCCGCCGTCGAAAAGCAGCCCCTCTTCGGCGCCGAGCGAGCGCATCAGCGCCGAAAGCTCGCGACGCGTGACGCCGACGCTCAACTCCGGCTGACGTCCATCGACTTCGAGGAGATAAAGCATTCCGCCGCCGATTGCCGCTCCGGAGCACGGCATGCGTTTATCGTTCTCCGCCCGATAGGGCGCGTCGCGATCGTCGTACCATCCGCCGTCGTGTAGAATCAGCGCGCCGCCTCCCACCGCAGCCGTCAGCGAATCGAGGCCGTACGGTTGAAGATCGCCCGTTACGGTCACGACGCCGTTGACTTCCGGAACGTTGACGTAACCGTAATCGTTCGGTCCAATGGCAACGTAGTATCCCGGCGGCTGTTGCGTTGTGTTGTCGGCGATGCCGGCGATGCGATAACGGCCGAGGGGCGGCGTTTCGCTCAGCGGTTGGACCCTGACGAGCGTGACGTTCTCCTTCGGCAACACCCTGCCGTAGAGCGGCGTCAGCAGCGAGAGGCCTCCGTTGGGCGGCATCTCGTCGATGCCTTCCAAGGGCAACGTGCGATCGTCGATCTCGATCTCGCCCGAAAAACTGAACTCGGCGAAATGCGCGGCGCCGTCCCGCGTGATGGCGAGCGCATAACGCTTGTAGGGCAACTGCATCAGCGCTCCGTCACGCACCACCATGCCGATTGGGCGATTCGTGTTGCCGATGTCGAAGAAGTCGCCGTTCAGTCCCGCGATCGCGCGGTTGCGCCGCGCCATCGAGCCGACCGTCTCACCCTTGGAGACGAGCGCGTCGTCAGCGAGGACGACGCCGAGCTTCACGTCGCTGCGGCGCGTTTGCACGGCGACGACGTGGACCGACAATGGTCCCGCGACCGTGCGCAACCGGTAGTCGCCGTACTCCACTCCCGGCGCGATGCTTTCGATCGTCGGCGCCTGCGCGAGTATCGCGGGAAAGGGCGGCGACGGGTCGAGCCGCGCGGGCAAACTCGCAGCCTGAGAGTGCCCCACGAGGGCGGCGACCGCCGCCGCAAACGCAAAAAGGACGATTAGCCGACGGGAGGATGCCATACCGCGACCGCGAGCGGATAGCCGCCGGTGCGAAACGGCGCGCCGGCTACCCGTCTCATTGACCGTCCATCGATGACGTCGATCTCGTCCGCGCCGGCGCACGGAACGTAGAGGCGTCGCGCTACGGAGTCGTAGGTCGGCTTCCACGGCGTGCGACAGGTGTGCAGCGGTTCGCGCGTTTGGCGCAGCGTCCGCGCATCGAGGACGTAGATTTCCCCGAGCGCCTCGTCGGTAACGAACAGGTGATGCGTTCCGGTATCGAGCGCTACGCCGAGAGGAAACGTCAGCGGCGCGCTGCGCGCCACGACTCGCGGCATTCGTGCTCGCAAATCGATCTCGACCGTGCTGCCGGCGGCTCCGAACAGCGAGCTGGTGCTCTGGTTGGAAATGGCGTAGAGCCTCGTGCCGTCGGCGGATAGGGCGACCGAAAAGACCCGCGGCACGGCGGCGAAGCGGCGAATGCGGCGTAACGTTCGGCCCTCGACGACCGCGACGGTTCCATCGTTGGTGTTCGCCACGTAGACCAGGCCGCGTGCCGGGTCGATCGCCAATCCTTCGGCGGTCGCGCCCGTGACGACGCGTTCGACGTTGCCGTCCAGGTCTATGCGCGTCAGTCCACCCGCTCCGTTGAGATCGCGATTCGTCACGAAGACGTCGTGGGTGGCGGGATCGATGCCGACGTTGTCGCCGAGCAGAACCCCGTCGACGCGCACGACGCTCCAGCGTGGTAGCGTCGCCAACGTCAGCTGCGAGCCCTGGGTGTCGGGCGCCGCGACTCGGCCCAGATCGTCGACCGCCGCATCGCTCGGCGCTCCGCCCGTTCCGAGCACCCCGAGCACCGACAAATCGCGCGCACTATGGAAAACAATCCCGTTGTCGTAGGACGCAACGACGATCAACGATCGCTTGGGATCCGGCGGAAGTGCGATATTCAAACGCCGCGCCGCGAGTCCGGCGCCGTTCCCCGCGACCAAAAAAGCGCTGCCGGCGACCGCCTGTGGCGGGATCTCGTAGAGCCCCGCCGGGCCGAGCCGGCCGGGACCGACCAGCGCCTCGTGAAACGGCATGGCGAGGCCGGAGACCCGCAACGGGATCGTGCTACCGGGCAAATATGGCCACGGCGCAGTTGCGATCGTTCCGCTGGCGACGCGATGCGACGGCGGCCGTTCCGTTGCGGCGAGCAACAGAAGCGTCGCGACGAGGGCGGCGGCGCCGCCGATCGCGGGCCGGTGCGGCATCCGCGTCATCCTCCCTGCGCCAACCCCATCACCAGCATCACCACTCCGAGCGCTCCGAAGATGCCGACCATCGGGAGAAAGAAACGCGCCGCGACGAGCGCGGCGATGGAGACGAGCACGATCGATATTTGAAAAGCGGCCGCCGCGACCTGCAGGTATTCGTAGGATTTGAGAACCGATTGCGAGCGCGCATCTTCGTCGGTGGCTTGGCGTTCCAACGCCTTCGCCTTTGCCAACGCGGAGGGCGCCGCTTGCATCTCACCTGCCGCCGCGCGCTCCAGCCGCTTTCGGGTTTGTCCGCCGTCTACCAACCCGGTTGCGAGCAAGGCCTGGTAAATGTTGAAGCGGATCTCTTTCGCTTCGTATGCGTTATACGTATCGGCGGCGCGGGACTGCAGCAAGATGGCTTGGTTCTTCGAAGAGAGCGCCGAGATCGAACGATGGTGCGCGAAGAGCGTTCCCAATGCGGCGAGCACCGCGAGAATGGCGGCGGAGAGCGAAATCAGGCGGTTGCCGCCGTGCGCCTCGAACGAACGGCTCATCGCAGCGCGGCGGCGCGCTCCAGGCCGTCCGCGACGTCGGTCCCGGGCGCCACAAAGGTCTCGAACGCCTTGCGCGGGTCGAACGCGAAACTCGCAACGGTGAAGTCTCCGAACGTGCCGGCAACGACGCTTCCGTCGGGGTCTACGGCGAACGCGCGGCCCGCGCTGCGATCGAAGGCGATGCAATAGAGCCGCAGCTCTAAAGCACGGGCGCGGGCGACCCGCACAACCCAAGCGGATGGCAATTCGCTGCTCCAGAGGACGAGCGTGAAGCCCGCTCGTCGCAGCGGGACCAGTCCCGCCGGATCGAGCACCAGCTCATCGCCTGCGCGAACCGCCGCGACGTTCTGCGACAGGCTCGCGAACCGTTCGTCGTCGTCCGCGGCAACCGCGTGCCGGGCCCCCAGCATCGTTAGGCGATCGTCGATGTCTTCGGGCAACGGCTGGAACGAGAACGCGATCCGCATCGGCTGGTTTTCGCTGGGGCGTCTTGGGGAAGCGGCATGCCGGCCGGGACGCGCACGCGGTCGTTGCGAAAGTTCGATCCGCGCCGTGAGGGTTACGGCTTCGCGCTCCGGCGCAATGGCCAGAACTTCTCCCTCTCCGTCGATAATTTGACTCTTTCCGCAATAGGCAACCATCCCCAATTCGCTGCCGCATTTGTTGGCGGCAACAAACGGGACCCCGTTTTCGTAGGCACGCACGCGCGCCAGCAGATCGGCTTGGACGTTCTCCAGAGCGTCGGGATCGCGTCCGCTCGTGACCCATGCGGTAGGCATTATCAGCGCCAGTGCGCCGCGATCCACGAGCGTGCTCGCGATGGTGGGAATGCGCCCGTCCGCGCAGATGAGCACGCCGAGCGGGCCGAGGCTCGTCTGGACGGGTGCCAGCCGCGCGCCGTGACCGAACCATAGCCGGTCGAAGTGCCACAGAAAGATCTTATCTGCGCGTCCGGCGATCGTGCCGTCGGCATCAATGACGATCGCGCTATTATATACGACGCCGTCTTCCTGCACCGCGGTGCCCGCCACGATGACCGTCTGCCTCGAGCGAGCGATGTCGCGCAGACGCGCGGCCGCGGACTCTATCGGCGTCCAATCGAGGGGTTCGCGGCCGAGCACGTATGCCGGAATGGTACCTTCCGGAAGCACGAGTAGATCGGCGTGCTCCGCCGCGTCTCGGACCTCGGAGAGAATCCCGTCCAGGCGGCGTGCGAAATCGCTGCGACCGTGCGCCTCGAGCTGCAACGCCGCAACGCGGATCGAACCAGCCACGCTCGCGCTGTTTCGTGCCCGGATTAAAAGCGCCCTTACGCGACGGCGGCGGTGGAGGCCGGCGCCGCAGCCACGCGGAAATCAATACACCCCAATGGGCTGTATCGCACTGTAGCGGTATCCGAAGGGAGATTTTTCGCACGTGAAACGTACGTTACCGACGTTCTCGCTTGCGGTCGTGATCGCCGTAACCGGCCTCTTGTCTCGAGCTCCGGCGCATCCTGCGCCGTCCGCCGCGATGACGCCGAGACCCAGCTCGGCACCGGTGAACGTTCCGCAGGCTGCACCGAAAGACGTCTGCGCCGCGACGAAAAGCAAGTGGGCGCATCTTCAATGCGAGCAATACAACGCTTCCGCGCCGGGCGACGAGTATTTCGGCCGGATGAAGCTGAGTTATCTGGGCATCGACAACACGTATAAGGACGGAGCAATCAGCGCCGGCGACTACACGACCGATCCGCATCTCATTGCGAAGCTTGACTTCGCAACGGACGCACTGCGCCGCTGGGCGTCCAAGTATCCGAAAGATCCGCAATTGCCACGCGCCTATTTCCTCGGCGTGATGGTTCTCAGAAAAGTCTACACGCAGCCGGAGCAAGACACCGCGTGGGAGTTCATGCAGACGCTCGTCTCGCGCTACGCGACGACGTATTTCGGGAAACAAATGAAGAACAGCCTGGCCAAGGGCTTCACCGAACACTTGATGGCGACGGCACAGATTTGTCCGACGCCGCTGCCGATCGGGGTCGGCGTCATGCCTGAAGTGACCCCGGACGTTACGCCGACGCCTTCGCCGCGGCCCGGGCATCCCGCGATCGTCGTCATAACGCCGCCCTGCGTGCCACCGGCAACGAAGTCCGCGTCGATGTAGTGCCCGAACCCGCGGAGCCGTTTTCCGGAAGAAAATAAAGAGGGCCCTTGCATCGCAAGGGCCCTCTCTTCGCCGTTCGACTACGAGGGTTAGATCTTCAGTCCGATACCCGCGTATGGACCGTATTCGGAGAATCCAATCGGTGCGGCATTGTAGTTCCATCCACGGTCGCCTGCGAAACCGAGCTCGATGAAGAGCGGGAATCCGGTGAACGTGTACGAGACGCCAATGTCGTACTTGAGGATGTTGTAGCCGACGTTGTAGGTGCACCCAGCGGAGCTACCCGTGCCGCCGGTGCTGCCGCTGCCGCCGGTGCTGCTGCGGAATCCGCACGCGAGCGGAACGCTTTGATAGTTGCCGTTGACGCCGAAAAAGTAGAGAGCGCTACCGTAGAAGGAGAAGACGTGATCGAGATCGGGCAGCTTCTCGAGCCCGACGCCCGCTCCGGTCTCCTTCGGATAGCCGTAGTTGTTTCCGCGCCACATGTAACCGCCGACCAGATAGATGCGAGGTCGCAAGATGCGAAGTCCGAGTCGCGCATCGAAGTCGTAGTCGCGGCCGGTGAACTGCGGGACGGACGACTGTCCCAGGCCGCCGATCGTCGTTACGTAGCAGCCCTGATCGCCCGTACCGGCGCAGTTGTGCTGCCAGTTCCACTGACGGTAGTCGACTTCCACCATGAACGGCAACGCCATGATCGGAATCTCGAGCGCGCCGTGGATCCGGTACGAGAAGCCGTTGGTGTTATTGTTGCTGGAACTGCCCGGTACGAACTCGTTGTACACCTTTGGTGAAATCAGGTAATCACCGGCGACATAGAAGTCGTAGTACGGAGCAGGCGGCGGCGGTGGAGGCGGCGGCGGAGGCGGCGCGGGGGCCGGCGGCTGCGGAGCCGGGCTCGGCGGTGGCGTCGCCGGAATGTACCGCACGACGACCAGACGACGATCGGGCACCCACTGCACGTACGCACCCATGCCTTCCGAAATTACGCGAACCGGCACGAGCACCACGCCGCGATAGATTTCCGGCGGGACGTCGAGCGGTCGCGTTTCACCGTTGATGACGACCTCCGGCTTACCGACAGTCACCTTGACTTCGGCGCCGGCCTTGCTGACCGTCACGGTTTTGCTGCCCGCATCGTACGACACGGTCGCACCCATCTGCTCGAACATCGAACGCAGCGGAATCAGCAGCGTTCCACCCCGAACGAGTGCGGCCAGCACACGACCCTGCTTGAGGATGTCGGGCTTGGTGTACACGTGATGGTCGTTGTAGAGAATTGGGATCTGTCCTGACGGCGGAGAACCGAAGTTCGCCGGCGGAGGAGAGGCCGGACCCTGATCCTG
>JAFAQW010000268.1 GCA_019245995.1 Vulcanimicrobiota bacterium
AGACTAACAAAAGGGACGACTGCTAACCACCAAGGGCCGAACGTCCGCATAGGCTTCCTCCTGACTGCTACAAGCAAGGGGTCGTCTTGTAAGAAGGCAGCGTCGTCTCCTCTTGTAAAATGGAGATCGCCTCAGACCGCGCTGCGGCTGCGCTTCCGCCTGCAAGCCTCTGCACGATCGCGCTGGGATGGTAGTCAAAGATCGTGACCAGGTCGCGCTCTGGCGGTGCGCAGTCTAGTGTATGGGCGGCCGCTTTTACTAGCTCTATCGCTTGATCGTTGTGCGACGCGCTGCACGGCGCCGGACTACGCCGTTGCGGCGCTTCGCATGACCCGATCCCGGGCGCAGTGGAACGACGTTGTTCACCTTCTGATCGCCCAGCGGCACGGGCGAGATGAGGCGCTTCCCGAGCGCGTGATAGAGCACTTCCGACAACTCGTCGACCGGCACGAAGGTCATCGTTTCGCGCACTTCCTTGGGAATGTCGTCCAGATCCATTTCGTTGCGGCGCGGCAAGAGGATTTTCAGGATGCCGGCGCGTTTCGCACCGAGCACTTTTTCCTTGATGCCGCCGACCGGCAGCACCTGGCCCGTCAGGGTGATTTCGCCGGTCATCGCCAGATTGGGATCGACCTTAATCCCGCTAAGCATCGACGCGATCGAGCTCGCGAGCGCGATGCCGGCGGAGGGTCCGTCTTTGGGCGTGGCGCCGGCCGGAACGTGAATGTGGATGTCGTGCTTGGCGAAGTACTCTTCCGGCAAGCCCAACTCCGCGGAACGCGAGCGCAAGAACGATACCGCAGCCTGCGCGCTCTCTTTCATCACCTCTCCCAGCTGCCCCGTCAACACGAGCTTGCCCGTGCCGGGCATCGCCTGCGTTTCGATGAACAGGATATCGCCACCGACCGGCGTCCACGCCATTCCGGTCGCCACGCCGACCGACGCGACTCGCTTGCGAACTTCGTTGAAAAACTTCGGCTTCGATAGATACTCCGACAAATTCTCCGGTTTGATCCGGCCTTTATGGCGGGGCTCTTCGGCGATCTTCCGGGCGATTTTCCGAAAGACCGTGCCGATCTCGCGCTCGAGATTGCGGACGCCGGCCTCGCGGGTGTAGTCGTTGATAATCGCTCGAATCGCGGAGTCTGCGATCTGCGCTTGAGTGTCGCGCAATCCGTTCGCCAACCGCTGTTTCTTCAAGAGATAGCGCTTGGCGATCTGCAGCTTTTCGAATTCCGTGTAGCCGGACAGCGTGATGATCTCCATGCGGTCGCGCAACGGCGGAGAGATCGTGTCCAGCGTGTTGGCCGTGCAAATGAACAACACGGCCGAAAGGTCGAACGGCAGATCGAGATAGTGGTCGCGGAAGTTGTTGTTCTGCTCCGGGTCCAGCACTTCGAGGAGCGCCGACTGCGGGTCGCCGCGAAAATCGGCCCCGACTTTGTCGATCTCATCGATCATCATAACGGGATTGCGGGTACCGGCATCGCGAATCGCGCGAACGATCGTGCCGGGCATCGCCCCGATATAGGTGCGCCGGTGACCGCGAATTTCTGCTTCGTCGCGCACGCCGCCGACGGAGAGGCGCACGAACTTACGGCCCATGGCGCGCGCGATCGACTGTCCGAGCGACGTCTTCCCAACGCCCGGCGGCCCCACGAAGCATAGAATTGGACCGCTCAATTTTTTCTTGAGCTTGCCCACAGCGAGATACTCAATGATCCGGTCCTTAATTTTCTCCAGATCGTAGTGATCTTCGTCGAGAATCTTGCGTGCCTGAGCGATGTGGATGTGGTCCGCTGTCTCAGTCTTCCACGGCAACGTTACGAGCCAATCGAGGTACGTGCGAATGACGCTGTATTCGGGACTCGCTTGCGGTACGCGGGAGAGGCGATCCAATTCGCGGTCCGCGGCCTTCTTGACGTCAGGAGGCATCGACGCTTCGTCGATCTTGGAGCGCAGCTCGTTGGCCTCCGCTTGTTGCGGGTCGGCTTCGCCCAACTCTTCCTGAATGGCGCGCAGCTGCTGGCGCAGGTAGAACTCGCGCTGATTCTTCTCCATCTCGCGCTGGATGTCGCTTTGAATCTTGTGGCCGAGCTCGACCACCTCCAGCTCTTTCGTGAGCAAGAGCGTGAGCTTGCGCATGCGCTTCGCCGTGTCGCGCTCCTCGAGGAGCGCTTGGCGATCCGCCGTCTCGAGCCGCATCGTCGAGGCGACGAAGTATGTCAGCACCGCGGGATCCGTGATGTTCGCGACCTCCATCTCCATCTCGCGCGGCGCCTGAGGCAGATACGATAGCAGTTTCTGGAACAGCCCGGCGAGGTTGCGCTGCATCGCGACGAGCTCTTCGTTCTCCACGGTCGCGTCGGGCAGTTCCGTATAGGACGCAACCATGTAGGGCGACAACTGGGAGAACTCGTCGATGCGAAAGACCTGCTGTCCCGCGATGATACAGCGGAGGGTACCGTCGGGCACCTTGAGCATTTTTTGAATGACGCCGATTGTACCGATGCGATGTACGTCCTCGGGCCCCGGGTTCTCGATCTCACGGTCGCGCAGCACGGTCAAGCCGACCGGCTTCCCGTCGCGCAGCGCCTCCTCGACCAGCGCGATACCGGGCTTCTTCACCACCGCGAGCGGAATCACGGTGTGCGGGAAGAGTACGGCCTCCTGCAGGGGCAGTATGCCGATCGTAGTGGGATGAGCCTCAGTAGGAACGTGTTGAGCCATAAATCTTACGAATGCGTTCTCGTGATGACGAGATGAAGCTCGCTCTTCTCGGTGCGCGCATAAGCGCCCGGCTCGATAGCCGCGACGATCGTCAGGAACCCATCCTCGTAACTCGCCGATACGGCGTCGCATTTGATGGCCACGGGCAGGCGAATGCGCTTGACGAACTCGCCATACGCGATTTCCTTTTGCAAGAAAGAACTCTGGCGAATTTGCCGCGGCTTCGAGCGGCGGCCGGCAATGACGAGCCATCGTCCATCGAAGCCGAATCGCAGCGACTCTGCGTCTGCGCCGGCGACCTCGATAACGACGGTGATTGCCTGCTGTTCCTCATCCACGAGCACGTCGGCGTTGGGCGCAAAGACGGCAAGGCGAGTCCGTGCTACGAACTCCATCGCTTCCATAACCCGCCGTCCGAGGAGCGGGATGCGCTCGCCGGTTGCTTAGAGCATGGGATCGGGAAGGGCACGGCCAGGCGGCCACGCCACGCACGGCTGGAGCCGAAATCGAAGCGCTTCCATCGCTCCGGGAGCGATCTTTACTTGAAAAAAGCGCGGATAGCGCGTGGGAACGCCGTAGCGGCTTTCCGGCGGGAATTCGGTCGCGTTCTCGTTCGGAAGATGCGTCGAAGCGAGAATCTGATTGATTGCGCCGGCGCTCGCCGGCGAAGTGTACGCCGGGCTGCGTTGGCCGAGCCACGTCGCGCCGTCCGCCGTCGTGTAGAGGAAGCCTACGATCTGGTTCGGCATCATCGTTGCGGTGGAGATCACCTCGTCGATGCGCACGATCTGCAGCGAACGGACGACGGGCGCCTGCAGCACCTTCGGCACGGGGCGCGCCGAATCCAGACACGCACCGGTCTCCATCGGCGGCGAAGGCATCGGCGGCATCGCCGCTTCGGGGGGAACCTGCGCTACGACCGTACGTAACGCGCCCAGCAAGAGGACAGCAATGAGCAGCATATTGGCTCTCTTCGCGTACGGTAGCCGAGCACCATTCGGCCTTCGCCGTCATTCGACAGGGTGGTGATGAAAAAACCAGGATGAAAATGCGAGGGCGGTGACGACGGGGAAACCGCGGCTACTTCGGCGCCTGGGGGTGCGCGATGCCGCGCTGATCGTAATGGGCGGCATCATCGGATCGGGTATCTTCATGAACCCTTCCGTCGTCGCGCAGAAGATCCCCAGTGCGCTCTTGATCATGCTCGTGTGGTGCGCGGGCGGCGGGATCGCGCTCCTGGGCGCCGGCATATTCGCCGAGCTCGCGGCGCGCCGGCCCACCGACGGCGGCCTGTACGCGTACATGCGCGACGCGTTTCATCCGGCATTGGCATTCATGTACGGCTGGACGCTGCTGCTCGTGTCGCAGAGCGGCGGCATGGCGGCGGCGGCCGTCACGTTCGCCGCGTATTTCGGCGCGCTTAGCGGCACCGCAGCCTCAACGGCGCTGGTGGCGGCCATCGCGATCGCGTTGTTTACCGCGATCAACGCGTTGGGAGTGCGCAGCGGAACGACGACGCAGAATCTGTTTATGATCGCCAAGATCGTCGCCATCGGCGGCTTTGTGGGCGTCGGACTCGTCGCAACCCCGGGGCGCCACGAGGTGACCGCCGTCCCCATCGAGACCAACGCGCTGGCCGCCATGGGCTTGGCGTTGGTTCCGGTGCTTTTTGCGTACAGCGGCTGGCAAACGTCAAGTTTTATGACGGCCGAGCTACGCGATCCGGCGCGAACGTTACCGCGAGGAATGATCGCCGGCGTCATCGGCGTCGTGGCGCTCTATTTGGCCGTCAATGCGGTCTGTTTGCGCGTCCTGGGAGTCGGCGGCTTGCGGGCGACGGCGACCCCCGCTTCCGCAATCGCGCAGCTCGCCTTCGGAGCCACGGGCCTGCGCATCATGGCCGCCGTCATCGCGCTCTCCACCCTGGGCTTCTTGAGCAATCAAATTCTGACGTCGCCGCGCATCTACTTTCAGATGGCGGCTGACGGCGCGTTTTTCAAACAGCTCGCGCGAATCGATCCGCGGACTCACGTGCCGGTGATGGCGATCGTGTTGCAGGGCACCGTGGGACTCATCATCGCGCTCTCCGGACGCTACGACCAGATCCTCAACTACGTCACCTCGGTGGATTACGTGTTCTTCGGACTCTCGGCGCTGGCGCTGATCGTCTTTCGCTACCGCGACGCGCGCGATCCCTCGGCGCCGCGTCCCGCCCTGCAAATGCCGGGACATCCCGTGACCACGGTGCTCTTCGCAGTGATCGCTTGGGCCATCGTCGCCGACGTGCTGATCAAGTCGCCGGTCGCAACGGCGATCGGTCTCAGCATCCTCGTCTCGGGTTTACCGGTCTACTGGATGTTCACGCGAACGCGTCGACGATCTGTGGGAGCGCCTGGGCCGCCGGCGCCCGCAGAACGCAGCTGACGCGTTCGCTGATCGGTGTCGCCTCCGGGTTGATCTCGGCAACGAAGGCGCGGCGATTGTAGTTCGTTGCCGACGACGCAGCGGGATAGACGACGGCGCTCGTGCCGACTACCAGTACCACGTCGGCCCGGCGGGCCGCCGCTTCCGCACTCCGCCAGGACTCTTCGGGCAATGCCTCGCCGAACCACACCACGTTCGGCCGAAAACGCCCGCCGCAGGCGTGCTCGATCTCGTCGAGCGGCAGCCCTTCCTCGTCCAGACCTCGGCGCGCGTCGCAGCCGGTGCAGCGCGCTTCCCGCAAATGCCCATGCAGTTCCACCACGTTACGCGAGCCGGCGCGCACATGCAGCGAATCGACGTTCTGCGTCACGAGGGTGAAGTCGCGCAGCGAACGCTCGAGCCGCGCCAACGCATGGTGACCCGCGTTGGGTTGCGCGCGCCGATGCGCCGCCAACCGTTCGTTGTACCACGTCCACACCAGGCGCGGATCACGAGTGAAGCCCTCGGGCGACGCCAACTGTTCGGCGCGATGCGTTCGCCACGGTCCTCCCGCGCCGCGAAACGTCGGCACCCCGCTCTCCGCCGAGATGCCCGAGCCGGTTAAAGCGAAAACGGAAGAGGCGCGGCGGAGGGCCGCGATGAGCGGCTCTAAGATCTTTCCATCAGACGCTCCCACTCATCGTGGGAAATACGTAGCGTCTCTTCGTCCAACGCGGCGAGGGGAGTACGCGAAAGGCGCTCGCGTTCGCAAAGGTCGCGCTCTTTCGTGTCGACGAAGAGCAATCCCGTCACCAGCTCGCCACGCGCGCGCGACTCGTGGATCGTTCGCGCTGCCCCGATCGAGTCGGTGGGATCGTAATCCACGTCGAGTTTGCGGAGCAGCACGTGCGAGCCGTCATCAAACTCCACGTCCCGTACTTCCCCGGGCTGATAATCCACGCTCACCTCTTTGCCGCCGGCGATGTAGTCGGCGGTGTGCAATACGACGTCATGATCCTTCACGTAGGAGTAGCTCTTGGTCGAGCCTTCGTGATCGTTGAAGGTCACGCACGGACTGATGACGTCGAGGATCGCGGTGCCGCGATGGGAAAAGGCGGCCTGGAGCAGCGGGACGAGTTGCTTGCCGTCACCCGAAAACGAACGGGCGACGAACGTAGCGCCGAGTTCGATCGCAAGTCCGCACGCGTCGATCGTAGCATATTCGTTGGCCTTACCGCCTTTTTGCGTGGAGCCGACGTCCGCGGTCGCAGAAAACTGGCCCTTGGTCAAGCCGTAGCATCCGTTGTTCTCAATGATGTACGTGCAGTCGAGATTGCGCCGGATCATATGACAGTATTGACCGAGGCCGATGCTGGCCGTGTCGCCGTCGCCGCTGATGCCGAGCACGACCAGGTCACGATTCGCGAGTTTCGCTCCGGTAGCCGCCGAAGGCATTCGTCCGTGCAGTCCGTTGAATCCGTGCGCCTGCTCGACGAAATACGCCGGCGTCTTCGAGGAGCATCCGATGCCGCTCATCTTTGCCAGGCGATGCGGCTCGACGCCGTACTCGAACAGCGCCTTGATCAGATGGTTCGTTATCGAATTGTGACCGCATCCGGCGCAGAGCGTGGTCGGCAAGCCTTTATAGACTTCACGAGCCAAGCCAATGATGTTGAGATTCGCCGTCATGAAAGTTCCTTTTCCATCCTGAGCGACAGCCTCACGACTATTCCGCTACGACCGCGGGAAGACGTTCGGCCTCGAGCAATGGGTCGATGATCGCGTGCGCATCGATCGGCACGCCGTT
>JAFAQW010000108.1 GCA_019245995.1 Vulcanimicrobiota bacterium
GGCTCCGGCCGGCTTTGCGATCGAACGCGATCTGCCGGCCGGATTTGCGGAATTCTACCTGCCGTTGCACCGGCGATTTACGCCGAAACAACGGGCGCTGGCCGCCGATCGCCGCGAGAGGTTAGCGCGCGCACACGCCGGTGATCCGCCCCAATATCTGCCTCCGTCGGAGGCGACCAACTCCGCCTGGCGCATCGAGCTGCCGTCGTGGTGCGCGGATCAGCGCAACCAGATGACCGGCCCCGCGGACGACGCGGAGCTCTGCGTGAAGATGCTCAACTCCGGCGCGCCCGGCGTGATGCTCGACCTGGAAGACTCCATGGCCAACACGTGGCAGCATTTGATGGCGGGACATCGGAACATCATCGCGGCGCTGTACGGCGAGCTTACCTATGAGGACCCCAAGCGCGGCGGCACCGTTGGCATCAAGCCGAGCGCGACGGTCGTATGGAATCGCGTGCGCGGGCTACACCTGTCGCAAGCGGGAATCGTCACGCACGTTCCCACCAGCGCCTCGCTCTTCGACCTCGCGCTGATCGTCTTCCGGCTCGATGCCGCGCGCCTGCGTCACCCGCTGTGCATCTACATCCCCAAGTCCGAATCCGCCGCCGAGGCTCTCTGGTGGAAGGACGTCTTCGACGCGCTGATTGAGGCGAAGGGGTGGCCGCGCGGTTCGATCAGGGCCATGGCGCTGGTCGAATCCCATCCCGTCGCGCATGAGATGGAAGAGTTTCTGTTCAACCTGCGCGAGTATATCGTCGGACTGAATCTCGGGCGGTGGGACTACATGGCAAGCCTGATCCACTACAATTTCGAAAACCCGCGGTGGCTGCTCCCGAATCGCAACACGATACCGTTCGATGTCGCCTTCTTTCAGCGCGTGCGCACGCTGTTGCCGGAGATCACCCACAAGCACGGCGCACTCGCCATCGGCGGCATGACGGCGCTCTATCCGAGCCGGGAAGATCCGGAGCTCAACGCGCGGGCGTTGGGCGTCCTCGAGCGTGACAAGGCCAACGAGGCGGCGTGCCTCATGGACGGCGCGTGGACCGGTCATCCCGATCAGAACGAAATCGCCGTCGCGCAATTTCCGTCACCGAATCAACTCGATCGACGGCCCCCGCTCGAAACGCTGCATCCCGACCTGCGTCCGGCACCTGCGGGCGTCGGAGCGGCGACGCTCGACGGCACGCGCGACGCCGTGCGAACCGTCATTCGTTATCGGCAGGGCGTCCTCGAAGGGCGCGGCGCGAGCCTGCTCGACGGTTACATGGAAGACCTCGCGACTGATCGGATCTATCGCTTGATGATCGCGCAACGAATGCGCCATCCGGGGCCGTACACTCCGGCATCGTTAACGACCACGTTCGATGAAGAACTCGACCGGATTCTGCGCGGCTTGCCGAAAGAGACCGATGCGGCTAGTCGTTCCCGCTATCGCAGCGCGCGCGAGATTTCCGAGGAGATGATTCACTCGGGCGCCTTCGATCCGACGTAGTCGCGCCGGACGCACGTGACGAGGTGGTCGTTCACGAGCCCGGCGGCCTGCATGAACGCGTAGCAGATCGTCGGTCCGGTGAAGCGAAAGCCGCGGCGCAGCAAGTCGCGGCTCATTGCGACGGACTGCGGCGAAGAACTGGGAACGTCCGTTTGCCGGCGCCGCCGGTTGACGATCGGTTTGCCGCCGACGAATCGCCAGACGTACGCATCGAACGAGCCGATCTCTTCGGCAATCTTCACGATGGCTTTGGCGTTGGCAATCGTAGACTCTACCTTGGCGCGATTGCGAATGATCCCCGGATCCTGCAAAATCCGTTCGACCCGGGCGGGCGTGATACGAGCTACCGCCGCGGGATCGAACCCGCGAAACAGCGCTCGATAGCGAGCGCGTTTGCGTAAGACGGTTACCCAGCTCAAGCCCGCCTGCGCTCCCTCGAGCGACAACAACTCGAAAAGGGAAGCGTCATCGTGGAGCGGCACACCCCACTCGCGGTCATGATACTCAATCAAGAGCGGAGTCGTCGCCCACGCGCAACGCAAGACGCGCGACTCGTCGCGGCCCTCGCCGCGCTCTGCACGTTCGCCGTTCACCTCGTCGCCAACGCGCATTACGGATTTTCTCGCGACGAGCTGTACTTTGTGATTTGCGGCCTGCGGCCGGCCTGGGGATACGTCGATCAGCCGCCGATCGTGCCGCTGTTGGCCGCGGGTTCTCAACTCTTTGGACATTCGCTCTTCCTCCTTCGCGCCGTTCCGGCGCTCTTCGCCGCTGCCTGCGTCTATACGACCTGCTTGCTGACGGTCGAGCTCGGAGGCGGCACGTTTGCGGAAATCTTCGCCGCACTGGTGGCCGCAGTGACGCCGGTCGTGATGCGCTTCGGCGCGACGATCACTACCGACATGGTCGGCTTGTGGCTATGGCCCCTCGCCGCGTTATACGTGCTGCGCATCGTCAAGGGCGCGGATCCCCGCTGGTGGCTCGCTGTCGGGGCCATCGGGGGCGTCGCGC
>JAFAQW010000170.1 GCA_019245995.1 Vulcanimicrobiota bacterium
GGTGACGCCCGGCCCGATCGCATGAACGAGGCCGTGAGGAATGTACACGGTGTCGCCTTCCTTCACCGAGATTTTGCGCAGAAGCTCTCCCAGCGTTCCGTCCGCGACGCGAGCCTCGTACTCCTCGCGCGAAGTATCCCGATTCCAGCCAAAGACGATCTCCGCATCCGGCTGCGCGGCGAGAACGTACCAACACTCCGTCTTGCCGAACGGCTGATGTTCGACGCGCTGCGCGTATGCATCGTCTGGATGCACTTGCACGGACAGCCAGTCGTGCGCGGTGATGATCTTCGTCAGCACGGGAAAGATGCGCGACGCGTCGATGTCGCCCAGCAGCTGGGCGCCCAGGCGACCGCGCAGGTCGGCAACGGTCGATTGCTGCAGCGGCCCGTTGCGTACGCGATCCTCGTCCCAGCATTCCCACGACTCCCCCAGCCGCGCGTCCGGATCGCCGTTCTTGCTGTACAGTTTGACCAGCTCGTCGCCACCCCACACCTGCGTCGTGAGCTTCGGATCGAGGAGGTACGGATAGAGCTCGTCGCTTGCCATCGTCATAACACGATTACGCTGCGGCGGTTGGAATTCCCATTCGGCGCGCCTTGCGGGGCGCCGCCCGCGCACACCGCGAAGAATGCGGGCGTGCACCAGCTCCACATCGGGATCGGTTCGAACCTTGGCGACCGGCAGAGTAATATTCTGGCGGCGCTGCAGCGGCTGCGTGCGCGAGCGACGATCGTGGCGGTGTCATCGTTTTACGAGTCCGAGGCCGCCCACGGCGCCGAAGGGCCGGCGTACTTGAACGTGGCCGCGGCATTGCGTACCGACCTCTCGCCGGACGAGTTCAAACACTACGCGCGGGAGGTTGAGCTCGCCGTCGGGCGTGCTCGCGGAACGAAACGCCTCGCGGCGCGTCCGATCGACGTCGACCTATTGGCAGTCGACGGAACGATCGTCGAGCCGCATCTCGACGTGCGGCCTTACAATGCCGCGCCGCTGGCGGAGATTGCGCCCCAGCTCGCCGTGCCGCCCAGCAACGGCAGCGTCCGGCGGCGCGAGCGCGCGTTGCGGTTCGACACCGACCGACAGTCGGAAGAACCGGAGGTGCGTCTCTCGTTGGAACGGGCCGGCGTCTCGGGCGTGCGCCGCGTCGTGCACCTTGAGATCGACGGAAAACCGCGCGCGTACAACGGCGAGTTCGCGATGGTCGCCGATCTGGCGCCGGACAAGGCGGGCGTGCATATGTCGCGGTTTGCTGAAATCCTCGAAGAGGCAACGCTCGACGTGCTGTCGCGCGACGCGCAGCCGGCGCGCGTGGAACGGCTCGCGGAAGCGATCGCGACGGAGATCGTTCGCAGTCATCGCGCAGTCTGCGCAGACGTGCGGCTACGCGCGGATTTCGGCCTGGAGCGTTGGACGCCGGTCAGCGGCAAGCGCGGGGAAGAGACCTACACGCTCGTTGGGATCGCGCACGCGGACGCCGGGGGGACGCGCCGGATCGTCGGCGTGGAAGCGGAAGGCATGACCGCCTGCCCGTGCGCGCAGGCGATGGTGCGGGAACACGCGATGCGCCAGTTGAGCGAGGCCGGCTTCAGCGCCACGGACGCGACGCGCGCCCTGGATGCGTTGCCGGTTGCCACCCACAATCAGCGCGGCCGCGGCGTGATCCTGTTAGGCGCGGACGAACGCGCTGCCGAGGCCATTCGCGCCGAAGACCTCGTTGAAATCGTCGAGAACTCGATGTCGAGCGAGACCTACGACCTGTTGAAACGACCCGACGAGTTCTTCGTGGTCAACAAGGCGCATCATAACCCGCGATTCGTCGAAGACGTCGTGCGCGGAATCCTGGCGCGCGCGCTCGACGTCTATGCCGACCTGGACGATTCGACGTTCGTATTCGCCAGCCAAATCAACGAGGAGTCCATTCACAAGCACGACGCGTTCGCCGAGGGCTTCGGACTCTTTGGCGAGCTTCGAGCGGAGCTAGCGACAGGAACGCACGTTACGCCGAAGACCGATGTCGCGGCGTGGCTGCGCACGCGCCCGTCAGCGATTCTTCCGTAAACGCTCATGTCGCATATATCATTTGATAGAGAAACAGATGCGTTGGTTGCCGCTGACGCACGGTAAAGCGCTGCCATCGCGGTTTATCATCGGCGCTCTCATTGTGGTTGGCCTAGCAATATGTTGGATGCTCGACGTGCTTTACAGCAGCTGGCGCTTGCAGACCGGCTCTACGGCGTGGTACATAGTCTACGTTTCGAGAAGCAGCGCAACCTACACAATATATGGTGACGCTGAGAGTTTAATCGGTGGCCCATTCCAAAGCGAGCGCGAGTGTTATGCTGCGTTAAGCGCGTTGAGCCGCTACAGCCCTACCTCTTGTAGGCGGATGCTTCGGTCTGATGCCGCGAAACGCCAATGAAACGCTCGCGGCCCTGTGTCACTCCTTGTCTAGATTCTCTAGTGCTGCGATGCGCGCGCGGAGCGATGGATGCGAGCCGAAGAGTATTTCGTACCAGCGCGGAGGATCGTCGTCGGCCAAATTCTGTTCGCGCAGCCGCGCGAAAGCCGCCGCGCCCGCCGTAGGATTCCGCGTTGCGGCCACGGCGAAGCGGTCCGCCGCGCACTCGCGCGATCGCGAGAATGCGAAGAGCAGCGGCCGCAGCGCCTGCGACGCCAGCAGCATGACCACGTACATTCGCAATAACAACAGCGGGCTGTCGCGCAGCGTCTCGCGGTCGTGCGCCGAAACGGCGCGGTCCGCGACGACAAACAGCGTCGTGGCCAGGATTTGACCGAGCCCGATCAGCCGCCAGGTGTCGCGGTGGATGTAGTGGCCCAGCTCGTGCGCCACGACGAATTCCGTTTCATCCTCCGGAAACGCGTCGGCCAGCGTGTCGCCCACGACGATGCGGTGCGTCGCGCCGATGCCGGTGACGAATGCGTTGGCCTTGCGCGTTTGGCGGCTCATGTCCATGCGCAAGATTGCCGCATCGCCGACGCCGTACCGGCCGGCCAATGCTCGCAAGCGTTTCTCGAGCGCCCCCTCTACCGGCGTAAACGCGTTAAAGAGCGGCATGACGTAGAGCGGCACGATGAGATTGCCGAACACGAACAGCGGAAACACGCCCGCGCTTGCAATCCACGGCCAGCGCCGCGGCGCTCGCCGTACTGCCGCGCCGAACAGCGTCGCGACGAAGCTTGCCATAACGGTTGCCACCATCGCGCTCTTCGCGTAATCGCTCAGCCAGCTCGCGCGCGTCTGATCCGTCAGCCCGTAGCGACGTTCGAGCGCGTACTCTTCCATGAAGGCGACGGGTAGCTCCCCGAGCGCGACGGCCAATGAAAAGACGCCGCCAAAAAGCGCCGGCCGCAATGCCGCCGGCACGCGGCCGCTCGCGCGGTCAAGTGCGGCCCCCGCGGGTCCACCGCCAAAGGCGCTCGTCGCGATGAGGCTGCGGAGGGTTGCGGCGACTTCGAGGGAGCGGCGCACGCGAGCGTAGGACTTGGCGTCGCGGGAAGCCGCCGGCGAGGCGTCGCCCAGCGCGCGCGCCGCTTCGGCGGCGCGCACCAACGCGTACCCGGCGCCGACGCCCATTCCGAACGCCGTGAAAAACTTTTCGGGCTTCACTAAACGATCGAGATCGTTTCTTTGCGCTTCGGGCGAGCGGCGATCTCCGCAACGAGCGCATCCGCCAAGAGATCCGGCGTCGCGTCTTCGACCTCTTCGATCGCCCCTTCGTCGGCGAGCCAAGCCTTCTGCGGGTCGATCGGCAACCGCGCGAGCACTGGAGCCTCCGCGAGCTCGGCCACCCGCTGCGCGTATGACGGCCCGAAGATCTCATATCGCCGGCCCGTGTCGGGCGCCACGAAGTACGACATATTCTCGACGATGCCGAGGACCGGCTTGTGCAACTGATGCACCAAGTTGGCGGCCTTGCGCACGATCATCGTCGCCAGCGCTTGCGGCATGGTCACCAAAACAACGCCCTCGATGGGAAGCGACTGCACGACCGTCAGTGGAGCGTCCGACGTGCCCGGCGGCAGATCGACCAGCAAGAAATCCAAGTCGCTCCACAGCACCTGCTCGTAAAACTGCCGGATGACGCCTGCGACGATGGGCCCGCGCCAAATCATCGCCGTATCCTCTTTATCGGTGAGGAGATTCGCGCTGACGATTTCGATCGCGCTGCGCGAGACCGCCGGCGTTATCAGCGGTTGCGGTTGGCCTTGGGGCGTCGTCTTGTGCGGATCCGCAGAAATGGCGAGCGGCTCGTGCAAACCGAAAAGTTTCGGGATGGACGGCCCCGTGATGTCGGCATCGAGAATTCCCACGCGATAATGCTTTCGCCGCAATCCGATGGCCAGCAGCGCCGTTACGAGCGACTTACCGACGCCGCCCTTACCCGACATGATCGGAATCGCGTGCGCGATCGAGGCGCGTCCTGAGAAGGCGCCGGGTGCGCGCCGCTGCGGCTGCCGATCCGCTTCGTCGATGTGCGGTACCGCGCCGGTGTTGCGCGCTTGCGCGAGGGTACGCAAAATCGCGGCGGTCTGCAACCCGTGCGCCGCGGCGCCCTGCTCGATCGTTTCGTACTTGCTCACGCCGCAGCCGCTGCAGCCGAGGCCGAAGGCGCGCAACACTTCCGCGGCAAGCGGAAATTGCCCGACGAGCGCATCGATCTTTGTCTGCGCCGTGATCTCGGCGCGCGTGTCCGGCATGGCTTCTTCGTAGAACCTGCGAAGCGCGCCAAAGTATGCAAACGGCGCTCGCGTCGGATTTCTTGGCAGGCGGATGCGATTCCCCGGTTCGTTCCGGTTGGGCGGTCGGAGGGCCGATCTTCGTTCAAGAACGCGCGGCCGGCCCCTATGCGTACGATGAAGCCGGACGCCGGTACATTGATTACGTCATGGCGTACGGGCCGCTGATGTTTGGGCACACGCATCCGGCATTGATTCGCGATCTCGACTCGCTGGCTGCCGACGGCTTCGTTTGGGGCGCGACCCATCGGCACGAGCTGCGTTTGGCGGCGCGGATTCGCGCACACCTTCCTTCGATGGAACGCTTGCGGTTCGTAAGCACCGGCACCGAAGCGATGATGAGTGCCGTGCGCGTCGCGCGCGCATTCACGCGACGTAAGGCCGTTCTCAAGTTTGCCGGCAACTATCACGGTCACTTCGATGCCGCCCTCATTGACGCGGGCGCGTCGGCGGAGGACTGCGGCGGTTCGGACGGCATTCCGGCGGGAGTTGGCGCCGACGTGCTCGTGGCGCGCTTCAACGATCTCGAGTCGGTGGACGAAGCCTCGAGGGGCCGCGCGCACCGCGTCGCAGCGATTCTGGTCGAACCAATCGCCGCCAACATGGGTCTGGTTCTGCCCGAGCGCGGATTTCTCGCCGGCCTGCGAGAGCGCGCCGATCGCTGGGGAGCGTTGTTGGTCTTCGATGAAGTCGTCAGCTGGTTGCGCTTTGGTCTGCGCGGAGCACAAGGCTGGTTCTGCGTTACACCGGACCTGACGGCGCTCGGTAAGATCATGGGTGGCGGCCTGCCCATTGCGGCCTTCGGCGGGCGCCGCGACGTCATGGACGCGCTCGCGCCGGCGGGCGGTGCGTTCACGGGCGGCACTCACGCCGGCAATCCGTTTTGCGTCGCCATGGTTCACCGGGTCCTGGATCTCATCGAAGCACATCCGGAGTACCGCGAGCAGACGGCGCTGCTCGCCGCGCGCCTGGCCGATGGCCTGCGCGCGATCCTGTCGCAACGCGGGCTTCCCTATGCCGTCGTCCAGGCTGAATCGGTGGTTGATTTCAAGTTTCGCGCCGGTCCGCCGAGCCGAAACTTCGACGACGCGCGGCGCTCCGACCGAGCGTCGTACGCGGCGTACTATCGTGCCATGCTGCGACGCGGCATTCTGCTGCCGCCGTCACCGAACGAAGTGATGTTCCTTTCGACGGCGCATACCGCGGACGACGTCGACCGGACGATTGCCGCGGCGCGGGACGCCCTCGACGAGACGGCGCCTCATTTCGGAATCTCGCACGACTCGAAGGCGAAGTCGTAGACGCCGACGCCCGCGCCCGTGGGTGCCAACTCTAAGGTATGGTTGCCGAAGCGCGCGTTCATGACGAGGTCGTAGGCACGCGGCTGGTCCACGAGTACGTACGACCGGTGCGCGGAATCGTATCGAACGTCGGCTCCGGCGTCGCCAGCCGCGATCGGCCGTCCGTCCTGTAAGACGTCAACGCGAACGCTGCGCCCCTCTTCCGGGCGTAGGACCGCCATTAATTGAATGGCGTGATATCTCAGCCGTAGATGGCCGTCGCTTTCGTCCGAAACCGCCGCTTGCGGCGTGACGCGCCAGTAGCCTTGCAGCTCGACGGCGCCGTCTTGCGGAGCGGAAGAGTCGTACGAAAAATTGGACGCTTGCCCCGGGCTGCCGCGAAGGTTGCGCACGACGCCGTGGCCGATGAGCATCTCGGCGGTTTGCGGGTAGCAGACCGCTCCGGGCTTGTCGTAACTGTCTTGCGGCAGCAACGGCATGACGGCTGGAAGGCGCAGGCTCGGATCGCCCGCCTTGAGCAATGCTTGAATCTTCGCTTCGGTTTGCTGATAGGCGCCCTCGCCGAGCACGCTTTCGACGAGCCGCCCGCTGCGGTCGAAAAGGTACTCGTGCGGCCAGACCGTGTTTTCATAGCGATTCCAGATCGCCATGCGATTGTCGAGCGCGACGGGCCAGACGACGCCCAGGCGGCGGACGGCGCTTTCGACGTTTTTGGGATCGTGCGTGAAGTCGAACTCTGGCGTATGGACGCCGACGATGACGAAGCCGTGGTCGTGATAGCGCCGGTACCATTCGCGCAGATAGGGCAGCGTGCGCAAACAGTTGATGCAGGTGTACTCCCAAACGTCTACGAGCACGACCTTGCCGCGTAGATCATCGAGCGTCAGCGGCGGGCTATTGATCCAGCCGCCCGCGCCGTCGAAGCTTTGAATGCGGTCGGCGGAGGGCTTCGCTGCGCCGGCGACCGCGGGATGCACCGCGAGAAGAAGCGCCGCTCCAATCAGCCCCGCGAGCAGGGTCTTCATATCGGGACGACGCTTCTTCGCCGCGATGCAATCTGCCTAGAGTTTCACCTCCGCTCCGAAGTAGATGTTCAGCGGCGGCGGGATCGTATTGAACAGGCCGTTGGCCGGTCCGTAGGATTGCAGCTGCCACGGCTGCGGCGTGATGCCGTTGGCCTTCTTGTCGAGCGGCCCCGTTCCGTTGTAGAAATTCGAAACGTACAGGTTGTCTAGATTGTTGCCTTGCGGAATGTAGTAGCAGACGTTTCGGCCCGGCGGGTACGCTTTCGTCCACGGCTCCGACGAACCGCCGAAGCAATCGTGGAAGAGGTTGGTCGCCGTCACTTGGAGCCGTATTTTTGGGCTGACGTCGTAGCTGGCGGACAAGTTGGCTACGAAGATGCTCGGGCTTGTGTACTGTCCGTAGCTTGCGAACGTGCCCGTCTGCGGATTGGGAACGTAGAGATAGCCGTACGGCGTCGCGCCCGGCGCGATCGCGGTCGTGTAGTTGCATTGTGTCGCGGGGAACGTGATGCCCGCGCCCGGCACTTTGGAGGTCAGGGAATTTGCGGCGCACGACCGCGGATCCAGCCCGATGATGTCCATCGGTTCGCCGTAACGCGTGCCCGTATCGAACTGAACGCTCGGCGTTAATGCGAGGGCGTTATGGCGATAGTTCAAGATCAGGCTCGACACCCAGGGCGCCTGATAGAAGTTGGGGCCGTAGTTCAGGCTGGGACCGATGCCGATGTTGGGCGCCGGATACCAACCCGCCGCATTTTCGAACGCCTGCGGCTGCATGTGATAGTACGGGTTCAGGATGTTGCCGGAGCCGGCCCCGCAGTTGTTCGTGCCGTGCCCGAAGGCGCCCGTGGTCGGATTCGCCGGCGTGTAGCACGGCGATCCGCCCCCCGCCTTGGTAAGGGCGTTGAAGTAACCGACGGCATTGTTCAGCACCGAAATTTGATTCGGCGCACCGCCGAGGCCCTCGAACTGAACCACGGCGTTGGTGTAGGTGACCGACGCCTGTCCGGACCAGCCGTTGCGCGTAAAGTCACCTTTGGTGATCGCAAGCTCCGCTCCCAAGTTATGGGCCTGCCCATACGGGATTTGCGTTACGAAGCCGCGTCCGATGAACACCTGCGTCTGCCAATTGCTGATATCGGTGAAGAACGGCGAGAGCTTCATGCTCCAGTCGCTTCCCCGGAAATGGTGCTCCAGAGACATATCGTATTGCCCCGACGAGATGCCCGGGATCGGGTGGAACGGTGAGAAGAAGCCCAGGTTCATGCTGGACGCCCAAACGCTGCGGTCGTCGCCGCTGGCGGAGAGGTATTGCACCGACGCCGAGAGCGGCGGTTGTACGAATCGTCCGGCGGACGCGCGCAGCACGGTGTCCGGTGAGATCGTGTACGTGCCGGAGATGCGGGGCGACCAATACGTCAGTCCGTACGATCCCGGCGAGTTCGCGGTGAAGAGCGGGGCGGCGAAGCCGTCTTGCGTCTTGCCGTTGGGGTGGACCCAGCCTTTGGCGTTGGTCGTCTGCTCGGACTGATTGACGGCCGTGTTGCAGTCGCCGTTGACGTAGAACGGCGGCGGCGGGATCGGTGGCGCGAGTGATGGCAGGATGGGTTCGGTCAAGAGCTGATGCGTCAAAACGTTGTAGCAGGCGAATCTCGCCATCACGTTGGCATAGTATTGAGTGGCGGTCGTCGACGAATCGGGTAGGGCGTAGACGTAGTTATCGAAGCGAAGACCGCCTTCGAATAAGAACCGGTCGCTCGGGCGGAACTGATCCGTCACCGACAACGATGTGAATTTCGGATGAATCGTGTTGAGCGAACCGTTCACGTCGCCCGCCCACAGCGTGTTCCACGTTGCGTTCGTGGGGCCGGCGAAGCCGGTCGGGCCGGCCGCCGCGTTGCTCGTCCAGGAAGGATGAACCACGCCGCCCACACTCGTGTCCCAATACGAACTGGGCGAGCACGGGACGGGCTTGCCACCGCCGGGATTGCTCGACGACGGCGGAAGCGGGTTGTAACACGTCATGGAAGCGCCCGACCCGCTGAAGTAGCCGATCGGAGAAGCCGTCGCTACCGTTGAGTTGTTGAAGCGCATCACGTTCGCGGTGGTGTAGTTCCCGGTGAAGGTCACGAGGTTCTTGTCGCTAATTTGATCCGAGAACTGCAGTTCTCCGCCGACCGTGTGCGTGTCGAGCTCGTAGTCGTAAGCTCCCTGGAAGAACGCCAAAGCCTCCGGCGAGTTGATCAGCCAGTTCGAGAAGAACGAGTACGCGAAGGCGCGCAGATACGCGGTGCTGCTGAGCGCGTGCGTAAACTGTAGCTTCGCGATTCCCGTGTCGTTGTTGAGCGTCGTTCCGGCATCGAATGGCGCCGGCGCGCCCGGCGGGCGATTCGTATCGCTCGATGGGAAGTAGTAGTGCGCCGCCGGCGTGATGTCCCCGGGATTCAACGCGATCGGCGTCCCGAAGGGCTTGTTGTAGACGACGCTGTCGAGCCATGGAACGCCGGGGTTATAGGGATATTTGTTCGCGCCGTAGATTCCGCCGGTGCAGCCGCCGGCGTTCGGACAGTAGGGCGATCCCGTGTTGATCAACGTGTACGGGTAGATCCCGAACTGCGACGGCGTGTCGTACCCGTGGGTATCGAGCGCCGAAGAGCTCCAGAGCGCCTGCACGTCGTCGCGCAGCCCGTTGGTCCGCGGGATACCGAAGTGGAAATTTACGATGTTCTCGCGGTCCGTAATGAAGCCGGGGAAGCCCGCGATGCCGCTCAAACCAATGAAGCAGCCGCCGTTTCCCCACGTCATTGTGGCGTACGCGGCCGGAGGTGCGCCGGTGACCTGATTGCACAGCGCGGTCACGCCGAAGCCCTGCGGGCCGCCGCCCGAATAGAGCGCCTCGGGTCCGGGCGCGTCGAGCAGCGCCGTACCGTTGCTGTTGTCCAGCAACCGGAAGTTTTGGTTATAGCCCGACAACGCCACGTAATACGAGAACGTCCGGTCGGGTGACGCGCCACCGGCTTCGACGGCCGCTTGATGGTAGAACGTCGGCGTTCCGAGCGAACCGCGGAACGTGCCGAAGCCGGGAAACGTCCCTGTTTTGATCACCTGATTGATGAAGCCGGAGGTCCCCGACGTCGAAATGGACGCGGGGCCGCCGCCGGTGTAGACCTGCAACTCCTGCAGGCCG
>JAFAQW010000255.1 GCA_019245995.1 Vulcanimicrobiota bacterium
CGATCGGCCAAGTTGGACAAATCACGGTGAGCGGGCCGCCGTACACTGAATACTCGTTGCCCGTTTCCGGCGCGCGCCCCGTTGGGATTGCGCTCGGCGCCGACGGTAACATGTGGATCACCGACGTCGGCACCAACTCCGTCTGGAGAATCAAACAAACGCACGCGAAGCCCTTCGTCAAGTTTACGCAGTTCAAGTTGAGCGGCAACGCGCAACCAACGGCCATCACCAACGGGCCCGACGGCGCGTTGTGGTTCACCGAACCGGGGACCAGTCACATCGGACGCGTTCCAATCAGCGGTACTCCCCTGACCGAGTATCCGGTACGCGCGAACTCCATGCCGGCAGGCATCGCTGCCGGCAACGACAACGCGATCTGGTTCATCGAGGCCAAAAGTAAAATGCTCGGACGAATGTCGCCAACCGGAAGCGTCACGGCAGAGTATCCGCTCACCGGGGCGATCTCGCCAGACGCGTTGATCCAGGGCATCGACGGAAACTTTTACTTCACCGACTCCGGCGGCAACAAGATCGGACAGTTCTTCTTTAAGTCACACCAGGTCAAATACTACTCCGTTCCGACTGCGAACTCGCAACCCACCGCGATGACCCTGGGAATCGACAACTTCATTTACTTCACCGAAACCGCCGGCAACAAGATCGGCCAGTTCCGCTACTTCATCTAAAGCGAGTTCCCCCTCAGACTCCCAAATCGTCCTGGCGCGGGATCTCAAAAGAATCCACTTCGCCGAGCGTGGAGATCGCGCCGGTAGCGGTGCCGATCAACAAGTATCGTGGTCCCACTTGAACGACGTGGATCGCGGCGTGCGACGACAGCACTCGTGTTTCGACTACGCGCAGAAGCCGCGACGTTCCGGCGCCGAGGAACCGCCAGCGGCGTAGTTTTCCGCCAACTACATAGAGTGCGGCGAGCACAGCGCCGAGCACGGCCAGTTTGACGACATACGCGGCCCAGAAGCTTACGGGCATTTCGCCGTGCGCCGGCGCGCCGCGTTGGCCTCGTCGAGCTCGATCTCTTCATAGCGGGCCAGCTCCGCCTCGTACGCCTTGCGGCGGCGTTCGTACAGCTTCTCGATCACGCGCCGATCCCGACGCGCGGCGAGGAGCTCGTCGCGGAGGCTCTCCATGCGTCGCTTCAGAGCGGACGCCGCGTCGCGATGCGCCGCTAGAGAATCGTCGACGTACCAGAGGCAACCTTCAGCCCGCGGAGCGAGCAACTCGGTTCGAAGGACGTCCCGCAGCCGCGCCATCGCATCCTCTCGCTCGCGAATCTCCTCGCGGCAGGTCGCGAATTGCCGCTCGCAGTCTCGCTCGATCCGCCGGCGATGTTGGAGCAGCGGCGTAAGACCAAAGTGGAACTTCGGCGGCATTTCATCGTGATAAGTGCCCTTAGCGAACGTCAGCGCGCCAACTGCGAACGCTCGCGACCGACCGACACGAGATCGATCGGCACCCTCAGTAGATCGCCGATGCGCTCGACGTAGGCGCGCGCCGCTTTCGGAAGGTCCGAGCGCCGGCGCACGTCCCCGATCGCTTCGTTCCACCCCTGCAGCTCTTCGGTCTCCATCTGAAGATTCGGATGGCCCGCCGCCGCAAAAGCGGCAGGCCTTCCGTTAAGGCGATAGCCCGTGACGATTTGGATCTTATCGAAGCCGCTCAGTACGTCGAGCTTCGTGATCACGACGCTGTTCGCTCCGTTCACGGCAACGGCATATCGCCCCGCTACGGCATCGAACCAGCCGCAGCGGCGCGGCCGTCCCGTCACCGTACCGAACTCGCCGCCTTGGCGCCGCAGTCGTTCGCCCCGCTCGTCGTGCAACTCCGATGGGAACGGTCCCGCGCCTACGCGCGTGCAGTATGCCTTCGCGACGCCGACGACACGCCCGATGTCGCGCGGTCCGATTCCCAAACCGGTGCACGCTCCCCCCGCGATCGTATGCGAGCTCGTGACGTAGGGATACGTCCCGTAGCCAACGTCGAGCAGCGTTCCCTGCGCACCCTCGATGAGGATGCGCTTCCCTTCCGTCATCCGGCGCTGCACGAACTCGACCCCATCGACGATGTGGCGCACAAGGCGCTTCAGGTCGGTTGCGCCGGCCGGCCAATTCCCATCGGAAGGCAGCATTTCGGCGAAGCGGACGCCGGTGCGCGCGACGCGGTCGACGTACGCCGGGCCGATTCCCCGGCCGGTCGTGCCGAGAGCGTTGTCGCCGCGCTGCCGTTCGGCGGCGGCATCTCGCTCCAGATGCGCGGGAAGCACGACGTGCGCCCGATCCGAGATTTTGACCCGCGAAGTATCGATTCCCAACGCTTCGAGGGCATCGAGCTCGTCTAAAAGGGTCGCGGGATTGACGACGGTGCCGCCGCCGACGAACAGCTCGACGTTAGGATGCAGCACGCCGGAAGGCACGATCCGCAGCGCCAGTTCGCGTTCGCCGACCACGATCGAGTGCCCGGCGTTA
>JAFAQW010000006.1 GCA_019245995.1 Vulcanimicrobiota bacterium
GGCTTGGTGGAACCCGATGTGGCTGTCGCTGATTTGCACGAACTCCACGTGCCCGACGGCATCCGAGGCGACGGCGCGTCCGACGAGGAGCCCGCCCGGTCCCAGCGCGTACGCGATGCCCGCGCCGGTCCAGGCAACGTGCTCTAAAAAAGCGCCGCGCCTCATGGCCGAGCCGCCTTCACGACGATCGTGCCCTTCATGAATGGATGCAGCTGGCAGAAGTACGCGTAGGTGCCCGATTTGGGGAACGCATGGCGCCACACGCCGTGTGAGTCTAGACCCTTCGAATCGAAGCTGCCGTCGTTCGCCGTAACGGTGTGAGCGTCGTCGTCATCGTTAACGAACGCGACGCTCTCTCCAGGCTGCACCATCAGCGTTCGTGGAACGAACGCGTCGTCGAGGATCCGAACCTCCGGCGCGGCGGTACGAGCGGCCGCGGATGCCGGAAAGAGCAGCGCTAGGCAGAGGATTGCAAAGCATTTCATGCCCGCTATACGCCGCCGCGCGGCGATCGGTTTGGGGCAGTACGCTCAGCTTGTCGCTCGGTACGAGCTCAGGACGACGCTGCGAGCCTCAGCCGTCCGCGGCCGATCTCGTAGTCGGCCATGCCGTAATAGACGTCGAATTCGCTGTCGCTGCGGCGGTCGAGACCAGTGGGAAACACGACGTGGCTCACCGTGCCGCGCACCTCGCCGCGAACTTCCGGCACGAATAACGGCTCCGGCGAACGATACAGGATGCGATCGAGATGGCGCACGTCGTGGACGATGAGGCCCGCGCAATAGCGAAGCCCGCCGTGGTGGTGAGGATGGTCCAACTCGTCCACCCCGTGAATCACCGAGAGCCACGCGTCGCCGACCCGAACCGGCGGCGCGCCCGCGCCGGTTTTGATGAGTCCCCAGTTTGCGGGCGGCAGGGTGACCCTATGCGTTTCGGCGACGGTGCAGAGCGCCCGGACGTCGCGCCGCACCGGCTCGAGCGCGATGTAAGCGATGGCGATGCCTTCACGGCGTTGCGGCGGGAGCGCCTCGATCGCTCGCAACGCTTCGACCGGGTCGGTGATCGCAAGCTGCAGCGTGGGACGGTGATAGAGCGCCAACGACTCGACGCCGCTCGGCGACCGAACCGGCGCCGGAAAGAACGCGGCGTCCTTATCGGCGAACGGCTCGCCGCTCCCCGCGAACTGGACGAGACCAAGCCGCTCCCACTTCAAGCCGTCGTTCGAAATCGCGACGGCCACCTCGGGTCCGCGCGGCCCAAACGCCACGTACGCCATCACGTAGCGATCGATCACCTCGATGAACGTCACGCGTGGATCTTCGCAACCGTAACCATTGGCCTCGGTGCGAAGTTCGTACTCCGCCTCCGGCTCGAGGGCGTAACCCTGCTGCTCGCAGACGAGCGTTCCGCCCTCCGATTCTCGCGTTCGAAACGAGCCGATGCGCGAAATGTTTCCGGCGGCGACCATGCGCGGATAGAGCTGCAGCGTTCCGTCGCGCAAGCGGGCGCACGCGGGGTTGAGAATTCCTAGCCGCTCTGCTTCCAACCCGTTCGGTTTGAGCACGATTCCGGTCCGCTCGAACTTCGCACGAGCGAAATCAATCGGCATGCGATAACCTCGACGCGCGAGCTACTTCAGGAGTCCCGTCTCTCTCCCGACGCCCTCGAACGCCGCGAGCGCGCGGTCCATCTCCTCCGTGCTGAGCGCCGCGCTCGTCTGCACGCGGATTCGCGCCGTTCCCTCAGGGACCACCGGATAGCCGAAGCCCGTCACGAAGACGCCCGCCTTGAGCAGCCGGTCGCTGATTGCGATCGCAAAGGCGGTCTCGCCGACGATAATGGGCACGATCGCGCTTTCGGTCTCGAGCGGCTTGTACCCGATGCGTTGTAGTCCCCGGCGGAAGTATTCCGTTTTTTCGTGCAAATCGCGCACGCGTTCCGGATGTGCGTCGAGATAGTCGATCGCCTCGAGCGCGCTGCATGCGACCGTCGCCGGCAATGCGTTGGAGAAGAGTTGCGGGCGCGATCGCTGGATCAACGTGTCCACCAGCGCGGCGCTACCCGCAACGAACCCGCCGGCCGCGCCTCCGAGCGCTTTTCCAAGCGTGCCCGTGATCACGTCGATCTGTCCCGTCAAACCGTAGTGCTCGATGGTGCCGCGGCCTGTCGCGCCCATCACTCCCGTGCCGTGTGAGTCGTCCACGACCGTGATCGCGCCGTAGCGTTTTG
>JAFAQW010000009.1 GCA_019245995.1 Vulcanimicrobiota bacterium
GCATGCTTACGGGAAATGAATGCGTCGAAAGGCGGGGCGAACGGCGTTCCGCTCAATCCCCACGGCGGCGCGATCGCGTTAGGACATCCGCTCGGTGCGTCGGGAGCGCGCCTCGCGCTCACGGCCCTCCATGAGCTGCAGGCGCGAGGCGGCGGCTATGCCGTGGCGTCGGCGTGCATTGGAGGTGGACAAGGAATCGCCGCCGTCTTTCGTGCGGGTTAACGAAGCGGCGCGTGCGCCGGCGCGTATCGCGCTTCGAATAGCCGATACGCTCGCCATCGTTGCCATCGCCTTTGCGGTTTGGAAAATCTTCGTCGCGCCGCGTTCCTTTTTCGCGGCCCAAGCCTATCCCGCGCCGGCGGCGGCGTTCGACCGCCTCGATGGCACCGCATTTCGCTTGGCGCAGCACCGCGGTCAGACCGTATTTCTCGATTTCTTCGCGACTTGGTGCGCTCCGTGCAATATCGAGTTGCCGCTGGTCGAGTCATGGGCGGCCAGGAATCCGCGTGCGGTCGTACTCGCGGTCGACGTCGGCGAACGGCGGCCCGTGGTCGAAGACTACGCGCGCCGCCTGCACCTTCGCAACGTTGCATTGGACCCCGGTAACCGCGCGCGCGCTCTCTTCAACGTGATCGGCCTGCCGACGATTGTCGCCGTCGACCGCCGCGGCTTCGTCCGGGCCAAATGGGAGGGCCTCAATCCGCAAATCGCCCTCGCGATGGCGAACGCGCAAGCGAAACTGTAGCCGTTATTTCCCTTTCCAAACCGGCGCGCGCTTTTCTAAAAAGGCGCCCGTACCTTCTTTGATGTCCTCCGTATCGACGAGCGTTCCAAACTCCAGCGCCTCCAGTTCCAGTGCGTCATCCAGTGCGAGGTGCGCGCCGTTGTTGATGGTTCGCTTGCAGGCCGAGATCGCGAGCGGCGCCTTGGAAGCGATGACGCGCGCGATCCGCTTCGCTTCGTCCATTAGTTCCTCGGAGGGAACGACGCGCTCGACGAGCCCGACGCGTTGCGCCTCTCGGGCATCGATCGTTTCTCCCGTCAGACAGAGATAGGTGGCCATGCCCTTTCCCACCCGCCGCGTCGCGCGGGCCGTTCCACCGTAACCGGGAATCAGTCCCAAGTTGACTGCGGGCTGACCGAACTTCGCGTTCTCCGCCGCCACGATGATGTCGCCCGCCATTGCAAGCTCGCATCCGCCCCCGAGAGCGAAACCGTTGACGGCCATGATCACCGGTTTGCTCATGCGTTCGATTTGCCGGGTTAGGGCTTGGCCGCTGCGCGACTGCGCCGCGCCCATGCCCGACGACGTCAGCGCGTTGAGCTCCCCGATGTCCGCGCCCGCCGCGAACGACTTGTCGCCGGCTCCGGTAACGACAATGGCGCGTACGCTCTCGTCGTGCTCCAGTTCAGTCAGCGCGTCGGAAACTTCTTTGAGCAACGCGGTGCGCAACGCGTTGAGCACCTTAGGGCGGTTCAACGTAAGCGCAGCGATTGGCGCTTCAATTGTAACGACGATATCTTGGAAGGCCATAAGGACAACCTTATGGTTGCATAAAGGGGCAGGTTCCTTCGTTCCATTGCGGGGAAGCCTGGTATCCCCTATACTAAAGAACGATTTTTGCGGAGGTGGCGGTGGCGGTAAGGACGGCATATCACGAGGCACTGGAAGCGACGCGACTCGATGTCGTGCGGCTCGGTGCCCTCGTCGGAGACGCGATTCGCGTCGCCGTCGATGCTCTCGACAATCGCGACGCCGCGGCTGGAGCGCGCGTCGTTGCGGGCGACGATATCATCGATGACCTTCGCCGCCGAGTGGAAGCGCAGTGCATCGAGCTGATTTGGCGTCAGCAGCCCGTCGCGGGAGAACTGCGGGAGATCGCCGCTATGCTCGAAATCGCGACGGATCTGGAGCGCGTGGGCGACTACGCTGTGGACATCTCGAAGAACGCCATAAAGCTTTCGGATCAGCCGATGCGACCGCAGCGCGTGGAAATCGACCGGATTGCCGCGGTCGCACACTCGCTGTTGCTCGATGCCATGCGCGCCTATACCGAGCGCGATGTCGCCTTGGCGGGCGTCGTGATCGACCGCGACGACGAAGTGGACAAGCTCTACAAGCGCAGCATCAAATTGCTTCAGGAGGAAATGCGATCGGATCCGGAAATCGTGCGCCCCGGCACGCGCTATCTGTTCGTGCTGGCGTCGTTGGAACGCGTCGGCGACCGCGCCGGCAACATCGCGTGGCATACCAAAGACATGATCGGGGCTCAGTGACGGCATGATATTTGCGGCGTTATTGCTCGGCGCGGCTGCTATCACCATGTTTCCGGCCACCGGCGTCTATCGCTACACCGCGTCAATGGGGGGGCAAAACATCGGCTCCTGGTCGGTGAACGTCTCGACCGATACGGCGAGTGCCGAGCTCGACGAACGCTCGGCCGCGACCGTCATGGGCATGCAGGTAACGGCGGCGGCGTCGTTGGTGCTGGGTCCGGACCTGTCGCCGTTAAAATATACCGGTGACTATCGAACGCCCATGCAATCGCCGAGCGTGAGCGTTGACCTCACTTCCGAGTCGGCAACCGCCACCGGCGCGTTGAACGCAAAGCCGCAACAGATCGGCCTTCAGCCGGGGACGCACCACTTCGTCGTGGTCGAGCCGGGCTTGCTGGCCGGCCTTTTTGCGCTGCCCGCACAGCTGGCCGCCTGGAAAGAAGCGACCGTGACCTGGATCACTCCCGCGACCGCACAGGCACAGACGCTTGCGGTTCGCGCGACCGGCGCAGGTACGCGGCCGCCCGACGTTCCTAACGGCGACGCGATCTTATCGGTAGAACGACCGATCGCCGTAACGGTCTGGTACGATCCGACGACGTTCGTCCCGGACGAGATCGACGTGCCATCGGAAAACGCCGTGCTGCGCCGCCTGCGTTAGCGGTGCACCGGCGCGTCCACCACGTGAAACGCCCCAGGCTCGAGCGAGTCGACGCGCTGCGAGCGTAACGGAAGGCCGCGTAGCAGACGTTCCAAGACCGCCAACGTTCCACGATGGGCGATCACCAGTGTGGGGCCTCCGGAGCGAAGCACGTCCAGAAGCGTGCGCAGCCTGCGCGCAACGTCGTCGAAACTCTCGCCGCCCGGCGGCCGGAACGCTACCGGATCGCGCCGCCGGGCAACGACATGCTCTGGTGCATGGGCCTCGAGCCAGTCCAGCGTCTTGCCTTCCCACTCGCCGAAGCTCATCTCCCGCAACGCCGGCTCAACGGTGAAAGGCACCTCAGGAGCGGCGATCTCGCGCGTCTCTCGGCAGCGCCGCATCGGACTCACGTAGCAGCGCGTGAAGCCGAATCGCCGAAAATCGTCGCGCAGATTCTCGCATTGCCTTCGGCCGCCCTCACTGAGCGGCGGATCGGTGTGGGAAAGGAATTGACCCAGCGCGTTGTTCTCGGTCGCGCCGTGGCGGCAGAGAACGATGCGCCCCAAAGCCGCTCTAGGCGCGTAGCACCGAGGAGGTCATCACCGCGTCCGTCATTCCGTGGATGAGGCGCTTATCCGCCGGTGCAATGGTGGCCAGCACGCCGCCAAGCTGCACGCTCGTTTCGCCCGTAACGAAATAGTAGGGGCAGAGCCGCACGCGGCCGTCGTATTCGCGAATCTCGTCGCGCTCCCGATCGAGGTAGTTCTGCCTGACGCGTTTGCCCTTGTGAAAGCGCTGCAAGATCCAAGGATTGCGCTCGAACGACTCCAGCGCCGTTTCG
>JAFAQW010000030.1 GCA_019245995.1 Vulcanimicrobiota bacterium
TCGACGTCGATGGGATGGTTCACTCGTACGGTCATCCTACGCGCGACGCCTTCCTTGCCGGTGACGGTCACGTGAGAAACGTAATCCACCGGCTGATAGACCATGCCGCTCTTGGTCATGATCGGCGTGATGCGGTATGCGAAAGAGTCGAGCCGGATGCGCGCGTGGGTTTGCGGCACTTCGACGGTCTGTCCGGTGAGAACCGCCATCTCGCCGGAGAAGCCGCGCGCCCAAAACAGCGTCGTACCTGCCGCCACGATGACGAAGCCCGCGTGCGCGACGAGCACGCCGCGTCGGGCCCAGTTATGCTTGTCCGCGAAAGTCCACTCGACTCCGCCGAACGGGCGCTCGCGCACCTGCCAGCCGCGCGCCGCGAAAAAGTCCGCGATCTTTTGGCGCAGCGCGTCGGGTTGCCCGATCGCCTCGATCTGCGCATGAAGCGGAATTTTATCCACCGCCACGGGGCGTAGTGGCGGGAGTCGCGCGGGAATCACCCGCTTGAACGTGCACACCGCCAGCGACAACGCGATGAGCCCGATGATCGCGACGTACCACGGCGAGTGGTACACGTTGTCGAGCCCCAGCCGCAGGATTGCTCGTGCGAGCGGCGAGGGATAGGCCTCGAAGTAGACCGCGGGATCCTGTCCCTGTTGGACGATCACCCCGATCAGCGTGAGGATGCCCCAAACGACGAAGAGCGCGACGGCAAACAAGACGTTGCCGAAGGTGCGCACGAAATCGGCGTACCACTCGAGCAGCACGGGGGGCCGCCGGGCGGTTGCCGTCACCGCGCCGACGCGGCAGTCCAGCGCCGCTCGAGCGGCGCGATGATCCAAATCGAGATTTCGTAGAGCGCGTACATGGGAAGCGCGAGCAACGCCATCGTGAGCGGATTGCCATCGGGCGCCGCGATTCCGCCGGCGACGAAGAACCCGAACAGCGCGTGGCGGCGGTGGCTCGCGAGGGACTGGCGGCTCACGATGCCGAGCCGCGCGAGCCCTACTAATACCACCGGCGTTTGAAAGATGATCGCGAAGAGCGCGAAAAGGATGATGACGAAATTCAGCGTGGCGCTCACTCCGAACGTCGGCGTCGCCACGGCGTTGGTGATATGCAGCAGCGCGGCGATTACGCGCGGTATCACGACGAAGTGCGCGAAGGCGATTCCCGCCACGGCCAAGACCATCGAGGGCGCGATGAAGTAGTACACCATTCGGCGCGTTCGCGGATGGATCGCCGGCACGACGAAGAGCCACAGTTGCTGCAACAAGACCGGCAGGCCGATCACGATGCCGCCGACGATCGAGAATTTAAATTCGGTGAAGATGACGTCGGCCGGGCCGAACGCGTGCAGTTGGATGGAGCCGAAGTATTCGCGCATCATCCATTTGATCGCGAACTGGGAAGGCCAGAAGAGCAGCACCGCGATGGCGCCGACCGTCGCAATGGAAATGAGCAGACGATTACGGAGCTCCCGCAGGTGCTCCGTAAACGGCATCTCCTTTTGGTCCCACGCCGCCTCTTCGTCGGCGGCCAACGGCGGGCGTTGCGCCAGCATCAGGGCTTCGCCCTAGGCGCTTGGCGTGCCGTGACCGGGCGTGGGCGGCGGAACGGCTTCGCCGGATATCGAGCCGGCCTCGACGTTGTCCATGATGTCCGCCTTCCGCGTCTCAGCCCGCACGCGAGCCTCTTCGCGCGCCTTAGCGGCGGCTTCGTCGGCCTCGGCCTGGCCCACGAGAAACTCTTTCTTCGCCTGCCCGGCGCTACGCGCAAGCTTCGGCAACTTGTCGGCACCGAAGAGCAGCGCGCCCACGACGAGGATGCCGATGATGATCGGCGCGTCGATGATGGCAAGCAGTGGATGTAGCGACATGTGTGTGATTCCCCTTTTCGATCCCTACGCGCGTAGGGCGTCCGTCAGTTCTATCAAGCCATTCTTCGCCGCGCCTGGCGCAACAGGCTCCAACGCCGCCTTGGCCCGCTCGACGAAGCGCGCGATCTGGACGCGCGTCGCCGCCACTCCCCCCGCGCGGTCGATTTCCGCGAGGATCTCGGGAATGGCGGCGTTCGACGGCGAGTCGTAAAACCGGCGAACGCGTGCGCGAAATCCGCCGCCGTCCTGGGCCAGCGCGGCGATCAGCGGGAGCGTCGTCTTGCGTTCCGAGAGGTCGTTCGCGGCAGGTTTGCCGAGCGAGCGTTCGTCGGCGGTCACGTCCAAGAGATCGTCCTTCATTTGAAATGCGACGCCGAAGGCTTCGCCGAAGCCGTGCAACGCGGCAATCTGCGACGACGACCCGCCGCCCACGATCGCTCCGCATTGGGCTGCGGCGGCGAACAGGGAGCCGGTCTTCTTGCGGGCGATCTCCGTGTACGTTTCGGCCGGCAAATCGAGGTTCCCGAGCGCCGTCAGTTGCAACACCTCGCCGTTGCAGATGTCGGCGAGCGTGGCGGAGAGTATGTTTGGGATCGGGGCCGGATACCGCCGCGTGACGTTATCGAAGATCCACGCGAAGAGATAGTCTCCGGCGAGCACGCTGATCCGATTGCCGTAGTCCAAGGCCGTGGAGTTGACGCCGCGCCGAAGCTGCGCGTTGTCCACGACGTCGTCGTGAATGAGCGTGGCGACGTGGATCAGCTCGATGTACGCGGCGAGGTGCAGGTGATCGAGTGCGTCCCCGCCGCAGGCTTCCGCGGCGAGCAGCGTGATACGGGGGCGTAGGCGCTTGCCGCCCGCCGCCAGCATGCGTCGCACCGCCTCGGTGATCAGCGGGTTCTCCGTCGAGAACGAACCCCGGAAAAACTCCTCGACGACGTCGTGGAGATCGCGAGAAGCGGTCATCCCTACGTCAGGCCTTCGTCCCGTAGTGGATCGCGATCGTTCCGCCCATGAGGCGCTGATACCCGGCATCGACGAAGCCTGCGCGCGTAAAGCGATCGCGGAGTTCGTTGGCGTTCGGGTGATGGGTCAAGGAGTCCGGGAGATACGAATACGCGTTGCGCGAACCGCCCACGATTCCACCGACAAGCGGCACGATGCGATAGAAATAGAAGTCGAAAAGCCGCTTGAGCGTCGGATTGGGCGCCTTGCTCACGTCGAGGTTGACGAAGCGCGCGCCCGGACGCAGGACGCGCAGAATTTCGCGCAACGTCGCGTCGATGTCCACGACGTTGCGCAACGAAAAACCCATCGTTGCACCGTCAAAGGCGCCGTCTGCGAAGGGCATCGCCATGACGTCGCCCTGCACCAACCGCAGCGCACCACCCTTTCTCCGGAGCCGGTCCGCCGGGGCCTCGCGGCGCGCCCGCACGGACGCGCGTTCGAGCATCGGCTCGCAAAAATCGATTCCCGTTACCGTAAGGGTCGGCTCGGCGCGAAGCAAACCGAACACGAGGTCGCCCGTGCCGCAGCAGCAATCGAGTATTTCGGCATGTTTTTTCGGCGCCAGCACCGCGATGGCTCGGCCGCGCCAGCGCTCGTCCTGTCCCCCGGTGAGAACGCGATTCGCCACGTCGTAGCGCGGAGCGATGGTCGCGAACATGTCACGCACGAACACGGCTTTTCCACCGGCCCCGCCTGGAGTGAAACTCATGCTGCGGTCCTGCTTCCGAACGGCTCGTCAAGCTCCCCTGCAGGGCCGAAGTCCTAGTCGCCAGCGCCGGGGTCGTGATAGCGCCATCACATGTTGCATCTGAGTTCGACGGCGGAGGTGATTGCGCGGATCCCGTCCGCCAAGCAGATAGACGTCACGGCGTACACGCTGCACGGCCCGATCTGCGCGGCGCTGGAACGCGCCGCGGGCCAGGGCGCGCAGGTGACCGTCGAGCTCGAGCGCGACCCCTACGACAGTCCCGGGCTGGGGCGCGAAAATCGGCGCGTCGTGCAGCGCCTCGCCGAAGCCGGCGTCGACGCGCGACTCGACCATCCCGTGCATGCCAAGGAGATCGTCGCGGACGGCACGCTGTATCTCGACGGGAAGAACTGGCACGAAGGCGATCTCGTGCTCCGCGAGGACGATCCCGCGGACCGCGCTACCATTGCGACGATCAAGCACGAAGCCCTCGCGCAAGAAGCGGCCCTGCTGCGCGGGGCGCAGCCGTCGGACGACCTGGTCGTCGAGAGCGAATCGTTCGGGCGTTACAACGCCGTCTATTCGGCCCTCGAACGAGCCGCGCGCGCCGGGCTGACGCCGCGCGTGCTCGTCGCAGCGA
>JAFAQW010000109.1 GCA_019245995.1 Vulcanimicrobiota bacterium
CGTACACTCGGGACGGCGCCACCCCGGCGGCGCGCCCCGTCACCTTCTTCTACAACGGCGGACCCGGTGGCTCGAGCGTGTGGCAGCACATGGCGGCGTTTGGACCGGTTAGAGCGCTCGTTCCACCGCCCGGACAAACCGTCGCCGCGCCGTACCGGCTCGTGGATAATCAGTACTCGCTGCTCGACGTGACCGATGAGGTCTACGTAGACGCACCGGGAACCGGCTTCAGTCGTCTGTTGAAAGACGCCAAGCCGACCGATGCCTATGGCGTGGACGCGGATGCCGCGGACTTCGCACAGTTCATCCGCCGGTACTGTTCGGAGTACGGTCGTTGGAGTTCGCCGAAGTATCTTTTCGGCGAGAGCTATGGAACGATTCGGTCGGCGGCCGTCGCGCGGCTGATGCAAAACGGTTTCGGTCAAGCAACGAATCTGAACGGCGTCGTGCTGATGTCGTCCGCGCTCAACGTGGACCTGTTGTGGGACGACGAAATGGTTGGCGGGAACGACTGGCCGTTCGTGCTTTTCCTTCCGACCGAAGCGGCCACGGCGTGGTACCATCACCGCGTTCCGGGCGCGTCAGGAAATCTCACGGCTTTCCTCGCCAACGTGGAGCACTTCGCGATCACGGACTACTTGGAGGCGCTCGCGGCCGGCGACGCACTGCCCGCCGACCGGCGAGAGGCGATCGTCGCGCGCCTGAGTGCCTACACCGGCCTTTCTGTGGCAACCATCCGTGCTGCAAACCTGCGCGTGTCACCCGGACGCTTTCGCAGCGAGTTGCTGCGCGATCAGGGCAAAGTCGTCGGATACATGGACGCGCGCTATTCCGGCTACGATCCGGTCGGCAATCGCACCGAGCCCGGCTGGGATACGTCGGACCTTGCGACGACTCCGCAGGTACAGGTGCTCTTCAACGACTACGTCCGCGAGCGGCTGCAGTATCGCACGAATCTCGAGTATCTCACCCTGATCGACGTGCTGGACAAGTGGAGCTGGAAGCATCAAACGGATCTCGGTGGCACTGCTGCGCTGATGCAGCCGCCGGATACCATCGTCGACCTCTCGGAAGCGATGGCGCAAAATCCGGCGATGCGCGTCTTCGGCGCGATGGGCTACTACGATCTCTCGACGCCGTACTTTCAACAGGAGTACGACTTTACGCACCTGCATCTTCCCGCAGATCTGCGCAAAAACCTGACACTCGCGCGCTACGAAGCCGGTCACATGCCTTATATTGACGAAACCGCGCTGGTCAAGCTCAAAGCGGACCTAACGCGCTGGTACAGATCTCTCTAGGGGGACGCATCTTACGGTCCAATCCCGCGGCCACCCACGCCTTAGAACCCCTTCGAACGCGATCGCAGCGCGCTCATTGACGGCGGATAACCGTCAGCGAGTCCACGTCCGTAACGCTCGCCGCCCTGTCTAACCAACCTCAGTCCCGTTGCAGCGTTGTTCCGAAGCGCAGCGGAGGAACCGGAGCACGGCCAAGCCACGCGAATGCCAGGCCGGCGTGATGCGCGAGCAGCGATAGAGACGCCACTTCGTCCGAGAGTAAGGCGCGTGATCCGTTTTTGGGCCGCAGTAGAAAAATCCCAGCAGCTCTCCGCGTAGCATCATGGGCACGAAAAGCGCGCGCGCCGGATCGTACCCATCGTCGTCGAGCTGGAACGGCTCCTGCCAACCGCAGCCGCAATGGCTGTGCATCGTTGTAGTCATAATCGTTTTGGAACGCCGGCTCGCCTAGCCCCATCGAGCGTTCGTAGCCTCTGCCTCCGCGTTCGTAGATTGCGACGAAGAGTGGCTGGAACGCTCGCACGACAGTACTTCCTGCGACGTTCAATACGGCTTGTGCGTCGGTAGCGGCATCGGTCTCACGCGCGACGCGCTCGATTTCGGCGATGGCGCGCAGCCGCGTGCGAAAGAAAATTTTCGACAAGCGCTCGTCGACGAAGCGGTGAATCCACCCTGCGGAAATTCCCAGAACGAGCACGAAGAGAAGCGTGACGATTTGCGAGGATTGCTCGAAAACTCTAGCTAGAAACACGGTTTCCGAGAGATTGAATTCGTTGGCGATGGATTGCATCGCCGCGCCGGAGAGGCCCTCCGCCGTTGGAACGACGGCGAGCGGATTTCCCTTGAACGGCTCATTCGTAAAAAACGTCGAGCAGGACGTCCTCGTAGTTACTCGACATCTGCTTCGGCGCCCGCCGTTGTTATGACCGGTCGCCCGTCGCGACGATGCCGATCGACTCTACCATCAGAACGACGGACCGCCGTGGCGAACGCGGACGGTGCATCGTAGCTTTCGGAACGGTGAAGCCTTGATGCCGGCCGAGCACGACCGCATCACGCCCTTCGACATCGAGGGAAATCTCGCCATCGAGCACGAGAAAAAACTCGTCTTGTTCTGCGTGCTGATGCCAAGGAAACTCGCCTTCGAAGATGCCGAGGCGCACGACCGCATCGTTGACGGTCGTCAGCGTCTGGTTGAACCACGGCTGGTTCGCTGCAACTTCGGCCGGAATGTCGACCAGCCGTAGGAAGCCGTACTTGACGTCCTCGTTATTTCGAAAGTGTGGCGGCAACAGTTGTTTCACGTTTCTCTCCTTAGACGATAAATCGCAGAACCGGCGTTCCTTCGGCGAAGGCCACCGTCGCGACTTCCGCGACTCTAGGCGCCGTCGTGCCGCCCCGTAGGAGCCCGGCGTCCCCGTGGAAACCAAGTGCCATGAGTCTAAGAACGATCGTCGCTCTTCTTGTTGCCCTGATCCCGGCTGCCGCCACCGCGGCGAGCCCGGCTCCGCCGGTTCGCCCCGAGCCGCCGCTACCAATTTTGAACCTTGCAAACGCCGTCGTTAACGCCTCGAATACGGACAACGCCCTATCGCTCTCTACACTTTATACGAACGACGCTACCGTCGTCGACGAGATTCCTCCGTTCTTGTGGCGCGGAGCGGGCGCCGGCGTTGCATGGTGGCGAACCGTCGAGGCGTTCTTAAGAAAGGAACACCATCGCCTCGAGCTCGTCAACGTTCGCATCAGTGACTTCCAGCGTTCCGCTCAAGACGGCTATTTAATCCAGGCGATGACGATTTTCGAGATTGGCAATGGGCCGTCAGCCAGTGAGTCCGGAACGCTGACATACACGTTCCACGAAAGCGGCGGGACTTGGTTGATTTCTAGTCAGGTCTGGACGACGAAACCCTAGGAAGAAAAGCCGAGTGACCGACTACTTAACCGTGTAGCCCTTCGACTCGATGCATGCGGTAAAAGCGCGGCGGAAGTTGTTGACGCTTTGGGAGTGTTGCGCTTGCGCGCTGGCCTGCGCGTAGTGCCGCTCTGCGTTGTTCATCGCGTTCTGGCGGCCCCGACCAAGTAACGCGCCCGCGGCTGCGCCGATGGCAGCGCCTTGTCCCGCATTCCCCGCGATGGCTCCGATCGCCGCCCCGCCTGCTGCGCCGCCGGCCGCTCCGCGAACCGCGCCGCCTTGATGCACCGTCGCGGCTTGCGCCGTCGCCGGCGGCAAGTTTGCGGGATCGACGCCCGTCTTACTGCGCGCCGATTTGTAACATACCGACTCGTCGTTGGCTTGCTGCGCCTGGGACTGCCCCTTCGCGGGATACACATAGACGCCGAAGAGCGAACTGGCCTCTCCGGCACCAAGCAGAACGAAAAGCACTAAAAGCGAAACGAACCGCATTAAATACCACTCCCTTCGTTTGCCGATATTCTTCGTGAGCTAACTTGGTACCGTCTTCCAAATTGTCGGCATTGGAAAGTTGAGGCGCTTGAGGTCCGCGCTACGCAGGGCGACCAAGCC
>JAFAQW010000263.1 GCA_019245995.1 Vulcanimicrobiota bacterium
TGCCGTAACAAGCGCGGGCTGCGCGAACGATAGCGACGGCGTGCCGCCGCCAATAGCGCAACTGGCCAGCATCAACGAGGCGATGATCGAGGTGAACTTACGGGTCACAGCAACGTCTCCAGGCAGTTTGCATTCAGGCTTGACCGCCGAGGCGCCACGTCGCGACGAAGCTCTTGAAAACGACGGCGAAGTCGTCGTGGACGAATCGCACGCTTCGGGGCCCGGTTCGAGAGAACCCCGGCACGCTGCCGACGAGATGCGCCTGAGCCGCCGTTACGAAGTCCACGTCGAGCGTCACCGGGGGCTCCATGCGGAACAACCGTGCGCGGGAAACGTCGAGCACCGCCTCCGTGGCAACCTCGCGAATGAGCCGGCAGGCCGCGTTGGGCAGCATCGTGTCCGCGGCTGAATTTCCAATCGATTCCTTAACGATCGCGCCGTGCACCCACGGCATTTGCCGGCGCACGCCGTCCACGGTGGTACGATCTCCCGTTACGAGCAGTAGCGGCACGCCGTAATATCCCAGCAGCGCCGCGTTGAGCGTGGCCTCGCTGCACGGCGTTCCGTTGAGCCGCGCCTCGTAGATCACCGACGGCGTGTACGTGTGGCAGAGCACCGCGTCGGCGTCGCCGGCGCCGCCGTGATAGCCGACGAAGAACGCGCCGCCGAAACCGGCGTCGGCTCCTTGCACCATCGAGAATGGCTTACGGTTGCCGAAGATGACGCGAACGCCGGCGTCGAACTCTTCGAGCTCGAGATTGCGCATCGGGCCGTGCGAGTCGTTGACCACGAGGTCGGTTGCACCCCCGGCGCGCGCTCCCGCCACGGCGGCCTTCACTTCTTGCGTGTAGTAGCGGCGATAGATTTCGTACTCCGGATGCGCGTTGCGCGCGTCGACCTGCTGCCAAGCGCAGACACCGGCGACGCCCTCCATGTCGCACGAAATATAGATCCTTCGACTCCGCTCAGGATGACAAGCAACGATCATGCCGGTTGGTTGGCCGCGCCGGCGATGCGGGTCGCCGCGACAAAGCTCGCGTAGAGAGAAGGGTAGTCGAGAGGCACCGCGCGCACGGCGCGGCCCCCGGCCCGAGCAAAACCCGGGAGCAACTCCATGAAATCGGCATGCTCGACCGCCGCGGTCTCGATCGTCAACTCCAACGGCGGTTCGAACGTGAAGGGACGAGCGCGCGCCATCCGTCCCATCGCTTCGCGCGCGCCGTTGCGAATCGCGAGGCGGGCGGCGCCGGGAGTCAACGAATCGGCGGCGGAGAATCCGATGGCATCCTTCACGGCGACGCCGACAGCCCATGGAAGATGGTGCAGCGTCTCTTGCACGATCGTGCGATCGCCGGTGATCAAGACGACGGGAACGCCGTACGAGCCGGCCAATGCGGCATTCAGCAGCGCCTCGCTGCAAGCGACGCCGTTGACGGCCACGCGATAAATGTCGTCGCTGAACGTATGCGCGAGCGTCGCAGCGTCGCCCGCCTTGGCGTGATATCCGGTGAAGAGGGCGGCGTCCGTGCCTTGCGCGAGGCCTTCGACCATGCTCCAGGGTTTGGGCGCGCCCGTGACGAGGCGTACCGCGCCGTCATCGGGCAGTTCGTCGGGGATGAGGTTGCGCATGGACCAATGCGAGTCGTTCACCACAATTTGCGTCGCGCCGCCCTCGCGAGCGCCTTCGATGGCCGCCGCCACCTCGCGTGTCATGGCGCGCCGAAACGTCGGATATTCGTGGCGGTTCTCGGGGTCGCATTGGCTCCAGGAACAGACGCCGGCCGTGCCCTCCATGTCGCACGAGACGTAAATTTTCACGTTGCCTTATTGCCGCAAGGCGTCGCGGGCTTGCGCCAGTCCCGTTTGGGCTGCGACGTTATGCGGGTTGACCCGCAACGCGCGCCGATACAGCGGAGCGGCCTCTTGGAATTTGTTGGCGGCGAGGTACATGTCGCCGAGTTGCGTCAGCGCGACGTCGTCGTCGGGGTGCTGCGCGATGCGGCGTCGCAGCGTCTCGAGCTGCGCCATGACCGGGGCCGGCGGCCCGCCTTCAACCGCATTTTGCGAGCCCTGGGGCTGCGCCGCGGCCGGCGGCCTGGAGGCAGCGCTCGCGCCGAAGACCGAGCCGGTGACGCCAAAACCGAGCGTGACGAGATACGCCATGACGCAGAGAAAAACTCCGGCGATCAACGCGAAAATCGGAACGTAAATTCGCGGCGGAAGGCCGCGCGCAGGATCGGTCGGCACGATGAGTCGCTTGGACGCACGCAGAAAAAATCTTTGTGGCCCTGCCGTCCGAAGCCGATCTCCAACTCGCGTTCGCGCGGATGAACTACGAATTCTTCAACGGCGAAGCGCCCCACTGCGCGATCGTCTACAACGAGCGATTCGCGAACTCTGCCGGACGGATCACGTACTCGAGCCGGCCCTTGACCATCGAGCTATCCGCGAAGCACTTTCGGCGGCACCCCGACGCGCTCCAGGAGACGCTCCTGCACGAAATGATTCACGCGTGGTGCTACCAAAAGTTCGGGGATACGAGCCACGGCGCCCACTTCAAGCAAAAGTTGCGCGAATGCGGACTTCATTCCATTTATCACGACCTCGGAAACGCAGGGCCGTCGCAGGAATCGAAGCGACGCTACATCCTGCGCTGCGAGCAGTGCTCCTTCGAAGCGCTTCGGCGCACGCGTCCGCGCCGGGCCGCAAGTTGCCCGCACTGCAACAAACGCCGCTTCGACCCACGCTTTCCCCTGACGATCTACGAAATTATCGAGCTCAGAGCGGTCGGCACCACGCTCGACACCGCCGCGCGCAGAGGCCGCTAGCGCCGCAGCGACTTACGTCTGGGGAGAATACCGGCGCGAGGGGCGAAAATAGAGCTGCCATGACGACTGAGAGCCTTTCAAAAACCGCCGCACGAATCGAGAGCGACTCGATCGGCCAGATTGAGGTGCCCGCCGAGAAGTACTACGGTGCGCAAGCGGCGCGGTCGTTGCACCATTTCGACATCGGCGAAGGCGCGTGGCCGCGCGACGTCATGCCGAGAGAGGTCATCGGTGCGATGGCGGTGCTGAAGAAGGCGGCGGCCCTGGTCAATCGGGACCTTGGGAAATTGGACGAGCGTCGGGCGCAACTCATCGTCGCGGCCGCCGACGAGATCATCGCGGGCCGGCTCGACGATCACTTCCCGCTCCGCGTGTGGCAGACCGGTTCCGGCACGCAGACCAACATGAACGTCAACGAGGTCATTTCGAACCGAGCCATCGAGTTGGCCGGGGGCGCGATGGGGTCGAAGACGCCCGTTCATCCCAACGATGACGTGAACATGTCGCAATCCTCGAACGACACCTTTCCAACGGCGATGCACGTCGCGGGGGCGCGAGCGATGGGCGAACTCCTGCCCGCCGTCAAAGCGCTTCGGGACGCGCTCGAGGTCAAGGCGAAGGAATGGTCTCGCATCGTCAAGGTCGGGCGGACGCATTTGCAAGACGCGACGCCGTTGACGCTGGGGCAAGAATTCTCGGGCTACGTGAACCAACTGGATCGTGGATTGCGCGCATGCCGGGAGGCGCTCGAGCCGCTCTACGACCTCGCCATCGGCGGGACGGCGGTCGGAACGGGACTGAACGCACACGCGGAGTTCGGGGAACGAACGGCGCGCAAGATCGCGGAGCTCACGGGGCTTCCGTTTCGCTCGCATCCGAACAAATTTGCCGCACTCGCGTCTCACGACGACTTCGTGTTTGCCTCAGGCGCGCTCAAGATGCTGGCCGCCGCCTTGATGAAGATCGCGAACGACATTCGGTGGCTCGCATCGGGGCCGCGTGCCGGCATCGGTGAACTGGTGCTTCCCGAGAACGAGCCGGGCAGTTCCATCATGCCGGGGAAGGTCAATCCCACGCAGTCCGAGGCGATGACGATGGTCTGCGTCCAAGTCTTCGGTAACGATCTAGCCATCGGTTTTGGTGCGTCGCAGGGCAACTTCGAGTTGAACGTCTTCAACCCGGTGATGATCTATAATTTTCTTCACTCGGCGACGCTGCTGCGCGACGCCTGCACGATGTTTCGGCTGCACGCGGTCAATGGGCTGCGCGCCAACGAAGAGCAAATCCGCAAGCACCTGGATGAGTCGCTGATGGTCGTGACGGCGCTTTCACCGCACATCGGCTACGACAAGGCGGCGCAGATCGCGAAGAAGGCACACCACGAAAAGACCACGCTGAAGCAGGCCGCGCTCGCGCTGGGCCACGTCACCGAAGACCAGTACGACGAAATCGTCGTACCGGCGAGGATGACGCAACCGGGATAGACTTAGGCGTGCCGCCAAATGAGCGATGCGGCCGCCACACCGAGCGCGAGCGCGATCGCGACGAGCAGCTGCGGCGACTTCAGCCGCAGCGACAGCCGTGCGCCGACGGGGCCACCGAGCAGCCCTCCCAAAACGAGGGGGATCGCATCGCGCCACGCGACGTCGCGTTGCACGATATGCGTTATGAGTCCGGGCGGTGAGCTGAGCAGAATCGCGAACTGCGACGTCGCGCTGATGGCGTGAAGCGGTAGCTCGGAGAAGTATAGCAATGCGGGAACGACGATGATTCCGCCTCCCAGGCCGAACAGGCTCAAGCAGATTCCAACCGCCAAGCCGACAAGCAGGGCGAGGCGGTTCGACATGCCTTTGAGCGCGTGAACGTGCCGCGTCTCAGAGCGGCCTTCGATTCGGCGCTGCGCGTTCCAAACGAGGTCGACGGTAATGGCAATCAAGAGCGCCGCCAAGAGCGCGTCGAAGACGCGCGGCGAGATCCGCAGCGATAGCATCGCGCCGAGAACGCTCGTCGGCAACGCCCCGATCGCGATCAGGGCGCCCAGCCGTAAATGCACGCGTTGATGCATCAGATACGTGACGGCGCCGCTCGCGCTGTTGGCGACGATCAACACCAACGACGTACCGGCCGTCTCCGCAGGAGAGAATCCTAACAGCAGCCGCAGGATCGGCACGAGAACGAACCCGCCACCGAGTCCCACCATCGAACCCAAGACGCTCGCGACAAACGCGGCGCCGAAGAGCTCGAGTGGGAAGACGAGGGCGCCTACGTTACCCGGCCGATGTAGCGGCGGTCGCGCGTATCGATGCGGATGACGTCGCCGCTCTCCACGAAGAGCGGCACGGCGACGGTGGCGCCCGTCTCGAGCTTTGCGGGCTTGGTCGTGTTCGTGGCCGTGTCACCCCGGAAACCGGGATCGGTTTCCACGATTTGCAACTCTACGTGGGCAGGCAAGTCTACTCCGATCGCCGCTCCGTCGTAAAATTGAACGTCCACCACCATGCCGTCCTTCAAAAAGTCGGCAGGCTCGCCGATGAGATCGCGTTGCAGCGTGACGTTCTCAAACGTCTGCTGGTCCATGAAGTGATAGCCGTCGGCGTCGTTGTACAGCATCTGCATTTGGCGGTTGTCCACCGTCGCGCGCTCCAGTTTTTCGCCCGCGCGAAACGTTCGCTCCAACGTCGTTCCGGTCTTCACGTTTTTGAGCCGCGTTCGCACGAACGCCGAACCCTTGCCCGGCTTGACGTGAAGAAACTCGATGACGGTCCAGAGTTGGCCGTCAACGACGATGGTGATGCCGTTGCGAAGATCGTTAGATGATATCATGGCGGCAGGAGAGTACGGTTCGACGCTACGCAAGCCCTGTGGGAGCGTTACGGCCGACCACGTTGACCGAACGAAATCGGCCCTTCCGTGCCGGCACGGAGGCGCGCAATGTTGCCGCGATGTTTCAGAAGGATGAGCAGCGCGGCGAAAACGCCGTAACCCGTCTGCGGGACCGCTCTGGTAAATATCCACAGCGCGACGATTGCGAGTATGCTGCCGAACATGGAGCCAACCGACGAATAGCGCGTTGCCGCCGCGCCTGCGATCCAACCCAGAACGGCGACGATGCCGGCCGGCCAGCAAAGCGCGAAGATGGCACCGAACGACGTGGCGACGCCTTT
>JAFAQW010000213.1 GCA_019245995.1 Vulcanimicrobiota bacterium
AACGAACGGTACGTCGACTTCTCGCGCGCTCATGGAAACGTCGAAATCGCCCGGTGGTCCCTCGAGCGCGCGCAAGGCGTGCAGCCGGCGCTGCGCGACGGCGTCGGACGGATTCACCTGCAGGGCTTCGGTCAGATAGAGATGGGCCTGCGCAAGGTCACCACGATACAGGTCCATCGTGCCCAGGCCCAAGAGGGCGTCGAAATCGCGCGGCGACGCGGCGACGGCCGCGCTATACGCGCGAAAGGCCGCGTCGAAGTCGCCACGGGCGAATGCCGCGTCCCCCGCGCCGGAGGCCACGTTCGCTTGCGCGACTAGTGCTGCGGTGAGAAGCCAGGTTGCGCCGTTCATGCGGGCAATCCTACCTCAGAAACGCGGGCGCTGCCAACTGATTTATGATATTGTAAATCAGTGGTAGTCAGCGGGGTGAGGCAGCAAGCGGTACGCTTCGCGTTTTCGCCTCTACAGGAGGTGGTTCGCGCGCTGAAGGTCTTCGTCGAGCCGCGGGCACATGCCGAGCAGATGCCCTGGCTTCGGCAGGCCCGGCGGCACGCGACGCCCGCTGTGAAACGAGGCGCCCGCCGTTTCAAAAGCTTGTTAACACCGGCGCCCGAGCTCTTTCCGCACATACTGCCTTCGAGCAAGGCGGTGAACTTTCACCAAGAGCTCGCGCTGCTATCGCGAGGCCGTCGCGCTTTTCGCGAAGCGATGGCTCGCCGCTTCGTGGGCAAGCCGTTCGTTATGCGCGCCGATTTGACGGACCGTTCCCGAGCCGAGGCGTTGGCACGTCTGCTGCGGGAAACGGCGGCCAGGGACTGCGACGAAGTGCTTGCGGGGTTCTGCGACGTGCTGGAAGAGTTCTTCGCACGCTGCCTGGCGTCGCAGTGGGACTTTTTTGAAGCGGCGGCATTGCGCGATGCGCGCGCGCGTGAAAGTCTATTGCATCGCTTCGGCCTCACCTCCGCGCTTCGGACGTTGACACGGGAGCTGACCGCAACCGGCGATCGCACGCGTACGTCGCTGGAGTTCGGAGGAGCCGCATCCGAAGGCAAGCGGCTCGACTTTCCGCCGGACGGCACCGTATTGCTGACGCCGTCGTACTTCATCTGGCCGCATGCGGCCTTCGTTCTGATGCGAGGAGAAACCGTGGATTTTCGAGTTGCGTACCCGATCGCGTCGCCGGCGCGGGTCGAGCGACGTGTCGGGCACTGGGATGCCTCGGCGAAGCGATTTACCGCGCTCGCGGATCCGACGCGGTTGAGAATGTTGGAGCTTCTGAGCTATCGCGATTTGTCCACGCGGGAATTCGCGGGAGTCCTCGGGATCTCCGAAGCGGGCGCCTCTCGGCATCTCTCGATCCTTCGGGAAGCGGCGCTCGTCAGCGCCAAACGCGACAGCTATTTCGTGCTGTATCGCCGCACGGCGATCGCGCGAGCCATCGTGCGCGCCGTGTTGACGCCTCGGGAATGAAAACGTTCGCCAAACTTGCGGATCGCGTCGGGGCCGCCCGTGCAACTTTCGGAGCCGTGGGTGCGTTATAAATAGAGCTATGCCGAGTATCGCTGCGCCTGTTGCCGCTTTGTCCATCAAATCGTCGCGCAACTCGGCGGACGCCGCCGATACGACAGAACCGGTCTACGGTGGATACGCCAACGGACGAGGCGACGTCGTGCTCTTCACCGACGAGGCGGCGTATGGGGTCAACTTCAAGAAGCAGAGCCTCCAGCTTCGTCCCCAATTGAATCCCGGGGCGCAAGCACGCTACGACACAACCCGGGCCGGCGACGATTTCCAGTACGGTAACAAGACGTTTCGCCGCCTCAGCGAGCAGCAAATCGTCGATATCTGCGTCTCGGGCGCCTTTACCTTAGCGCCGCGTCAACGCTCTTACTAGCCTACCGGCGCGTTCCGCGATCGACGAGCGCTCCGATCGCGACGCCAAACGCCACGCCCAGGGCTAGGCCCTGAGCGACGTGATGCGACGCCGCACCGATTGCTACGCCAACGCCGGCCCCCAGGGCGATGAATGCGCCGAGACGCACTATTTGACCGTGACGGCGACTGCTTTCGATGCGATGCCGTTCGCCACGACCACCAGCGTGCTCGGGCCCGTTTGGATCTTCGCCGGAACGTCGAAATGCGTCGATACCGGCTTGGACCCGGTGGCGACCCCCATGGTGCTGTGATCGTGCGTCCGCGCGTAGAAAACGTCGCCGGTGGAGTTGTTGGTGATGCGAACGAGCGGATAGTTCGTGGCGTTTTGGTTTTCGTCGCCGTATGACATCGCCTGTCCGAAGCCGTTGAACTGCGTACCGGTGATCTTGTAGGTGGCACCGCGCTTCAGCGTAGCGGAAACTTTCGAGATCGTGGGCAGCCAGCTCGATTGCGGCTGTCCGGTCGGCGTGTAGAGGCCCACGCCGGAATAGCTCAGGACCATGACCTGACCGGACGGCAACAGCAAAGGCGGACCCGTATACGAGATGCCGTTCACGGCGTTCAGCGTCGAGCCGTTCCATTCGTAGACGGCGCCGCTGACGCCGAACACGAGTACGTCTCCGCTCGGCTCCAGCGTGGCGTAACTGTCGCCGGCGTTGTCGCCGTTGGGAAAGTCGGGGCCGACCTTCCACGTCCCGGCGACGGAGTTATAGATCGCCGTGTGGCCCGGACCTGCATTCGAATACGATCCTGTGTAAAAGACGGTGCCGTCGGGGCGAAGGATCGCGGGTCCGATTTCACCCGGTGGATAGTAGCACTTGCCCGGGCCGTACATGAGGCATCCGTACGGTGACGGAGAGTGCAGGTCCACGATCGTGGATCCCGCGCTCTTCCACGTTCCCGTGGCGGCGTTGTAGACTTCTGAGTTCGGCGCGTTCTTGACGTCCGCCGTGAGAATCTCACCGCTTGGAAGAAGCGTCCAGCCTTCCTCGGCGTTGAAATCCGATTTGCCGGCGTCGCCAAGCTTCGTCCAGCTCAGCGTCTTGGGATTGAGGTGGGCGTCCCACTTATGCAGTTTGTCGCCCACCAGCATATCGCCGTTGGGCAGTACGCTCGAGGGCGAGTCGCCGATGTATTTCCAGCGGGTGGGGCGGCCGAGCGGCGTCCATACGTTCTTCACCGGATCGTAGATCGCGCCGAGATTGGTCAACTGCAGTTGATAGCCGTTTCCGGGGCTGTTGTACTCACCGCCGCTAATTGCGAAGCGCCCGTCCGCCAACACGTCCGAGGCGAAATACAGGGGACCGTACCGCGACGGTAGCGTGGCGACCTGCGCCCACGTACCGTCGCTATAGTTGCCTTTCGCGTCGGGCGCGTAGCGATACCAGGTGTTCTGATTGACACTCTGCGCCAGAACGGAGCCGTCGGTCATCAACCATTCCATGACCATTCCGACCGGCGGTTGACGACGGAGGCGCGCGAACTGCCCCGCGCGGCTCTTTTGCAACGTCTGCAACGATTGCTGTGAGATCCGCGGCACCATCGATCCAGCGCTGGAACATCCCGCCGCGGCGAGGGTAATAAGCGCGGCAACAGCCACAGGTAAAAGGCGCAACTGAGAGCGACGCACCGAACCTCCAAAAAAGCAAAAACAGTGGGTTAGACGGCTAAATTTCGTGAGGCGGCGGTCGCATTCCGCCCGCCAGCGAAGGGCTACGGCAGTTGCGCGAGGCGTCCGCCGTCGACCAGCAGCGTAGCGCCGTTGATGAAGCGAGCGTCATCCGAGGCGAGAAAGCAAATTGCCGCCGCGAGATCTTCCGGCTTGCCGATTGGTCCTTCCAACTTTTCTACTCCGGATTTGACGTTGGGATTGTCACGCAACATCCGCGTATCCACCGCGCCGGGCGCAACGGCGTTGACGCGAATCCCACGCGACTGCATCTCGAGGGCGAAGCCGCGCGTGAACGCCTGAATCGCGCCTTTCGACGACGCGTATGGCACGACGTTCGGCGTGGTCGCGAAGGCGTGGACCGAACTAACGTTGACGATCGCTCCTCCGGCCGGCATGTGCTGCGCGCCGTACTTTGCGAAGAAGAACGCCGAGCCGAGATTGACGGTGAGCACCTTAAAAAAGTCCGCTTCGGCGATGTCGAGGATGGGCGTAAACGTCATCATCGCCGCATCGTTGACGATGACGGCGACGGCGCCGTAGGTCGAGACAGCCTTGGCGACCACCGCTTGAACCGCGCCCGAATCGCCGACGTTCGCCTGCGCGGCGATCGCGTTGCCACCTGCGCCGTCGATCGCATCAACCGTCGCTTGTGCCGATGCAAGGTCGAGATCGGCGACGATGACGCGGCCGCCTTCACGCGCCAATTGCAGGCAGGTTGCCTTGCCGATACCCGAGCCGCCGCCGGTAACGATGCAAGTTTTGTCGGTGAAACGCATGATCGCGGCCTTCGCGTTGATAAATCCGGATGCCCGCGCGCGAGGAAGAAACTTTTTGCAACTTTTCACCGTATATGCGGTGTCTATATAAACGGAAGACGGATACGAGAAAGGAGGTAAGTTCGGAAAATGCGGTTCTATAACGGAATACCGATTACGGTGGTGAGCCAACTGCAAGTAATGGCGACGCCGACGGAATCAACGTCGCGCCGCCGGGCCGACGAGGATGCGCGGCGCGAGAAGTGCCGCGCGCATCGTGCCGGCCGCTCGCAATAGCACGTCTTTATGGACGACGCTAAAAGGCTGGCGTCGGCTCTGAACCCGCTGACAAAATCCCCGCAATTTTCGAACGCGAAGGCACGCGCCGCGGCTCGCCAGGAGCCGGCCGTCAATTGGCCGGCCACGAAGGTGCGAAACGCCGACTTCAACCCTGAAGTCGATGGCTGCGAGTCGTTCGTTATGAACGATGGAAGCACGTGCGCCTGGGTCCCCGGACAGTTCCGCTACGTGGCCCAGAAGTAGTCCACGCTCGCAACCTAACCTAGCGCTCCGTAGGTTAGCCGCCGTCGCCCCCCCCGAGGTGTTGACAGACGACGCAGGTGCTTGGTATACTTAGCACAACACAACGCATCTGGAGGAGATTTCGTTCAAACATGTCGGTCAACGTAGTGGAATACATGAGCAAGCTTCAGGACGAGGGTCTTGAGGCCATCAAGCAGACCCAAGAGGCGAGCCTGGCCTGGATGAACTCGTGGCGCGAGTTCACCAAGGAGTTCTCGGACAAGCCCGGCACGATGCCGACCTTCGAGAACATCCCGTCGCCGACGCAGTTCGTCGAAATGTCGTTCGGCTTCGCCGATCGCTTCCTCGAGCTTCGCAAGTCCTTCACGATGAAGGTTGCCGAGATGATGTCCGAGACGCAGAAGCGCGCCGAGGCGAACTTCAAGGCTGCGACGCCGAGCCAGCCGGCTCCGAACCAGCCGATGCCGAACCGCCCGCCCAGCAAGTAAATCGTACCGAAGCTTTGGTTCGCGACCGCCCGCGCTAAACGCGGGCGGTCTTCTTTTTGTTTGGGTAAAGGGTGGGCGATGGACGAGAACGTGAAGGTTACGATCGGCGGCGCATTGCGCGTACATCGCCTAGGATTCGGTGCGATGCGGTTATGCGGCAGGCACGTTTGGGGCTGGCCGCACGAGCGTGAGAACGCCACGCGCGTGTTGCGTCGCGCGGTGGAGCTTGGCGTGAACTTCATCGACACGGCCGACGCGTACGGCCCCCATGTCAACGAAGAACAAATTGCCGAGGCGCTTCATCCGTATCCCTCCGGGCTGGTGCTTGCGACGAAGGGTGGGGCGACGCGGCCGGGCCCGCAGGAGTGGCGACGCGACGGGCGTCCAGCGCATTTGCGCGAGGCCTGCGAGGGGAGTCTGCGGCGGTTGCGTCTCGAGCGAATCGACCTGTATCAGCTGCACGGGGTCGATCCCCGCGTCCCTTTCGAAGAGCAGATTGGTACGCTGCGCGACCTTCGCGACGAGGGAAAGATCCGTTTTGTGGGGCTTTCGAACGTCGATGTTGGGCAGTTGCAAAAGGCCGAGCGCATCGTGGAGATCGCGTCGGTGCAGAACAACTACAACGTGGGGAATCGCACCAGCGAGCCAGTCCTTGAATATTGCGAGTCCCGGGGCATCGTGTTCATTCCGTACTTTCCGCTCGATGCGGGGGACATCGAGGCGCTCGACGTGTTGCGCCCCGTCGCCGAGGCGCACGGCGTGACGGTCTTTCAGGTGGCGCTCGCGTGGCTTTTGCACCGCTCCCCGGCCATGCTCCCGATTCCGGGGACGTCGTCGGTTTCACATCTGGAGCAGAACGTCGCCGCCTCCGACATCACTTTGGCGAGCGAAGAGTGCGCCGCTCTCGATCCGGCCGGCATGGCCGGCACACGCTAAGCATAACGTTCAGTACGAAGGCCGGCGCTTTATTTCCCGACGCGAAACGCCGTAATGTAGTGCCACAACCCGAAGACTTGTAGTATCCAGATTACTAGGACGATCACGACCACCGCGTTCAGCAGCGATTTGATCGGCCCGGCCATAGGGATGTACGTGTTGATCAGCCACAACAGGACGCCCACCACGATTAATACGATGACGATTTCAATTAACGGCATGTCACGGTATTACCCCGGGGCGGGCGGTGTTCAAGCGGTTCTGATCGCTAGCCGATCACTTCGCCCGCTGCTGCCTTTCGCCGTGACGCCTTGTGGGCGGCCTTCCAGACGAAGAAGAAGAGAACTCCGGTAACGAGCACGATGGCGCCGTAGAGGCTGTCCATCGGCGTGGCCGTCACGACGGCGATGGCAACGCCAATGACGACGGCGATCAGCAAGAGCGTCGACCATGGGTGTAAGGGCACCATGAACAGCGGGTTTGGGAGGCGCGCGTCGCGTTTGCGATAGATGAAAACCGCGGCCGCCGCG
>JAFAQW010000292.1 GCA_019245995.1 Vulcanimicrobiota bacterium
TCGCTGCCGCGATAGTTCGGCTGCAGTACCACGTAGCCGCGCGACGCGATGGTTTGCGCGAGCGGCCACTGCTCCCACGCGAAGTCTCGCGTGCTGGACAGTCCCGGTCCGCCGTGGATGAGCAACACGATGGGAGCTTTCGAGCGCGGGTTTGCCGGGGTGGCCGGGTACGTCACGACGCCGTTCTCGGCGAAGCCGCCGGGTCCGGTCCACTCCAGCTGCTCCATGCGTCCGATCGCGAAGCTCGAAAGAAAGTCGTTGAAGTGCGTTAGCTGTCGCGGGATGGTCGCGCCGGGTCGAAGCAGATAGAGTTCCCGCGCGCGCGTCGCGCTCGTGGCCACGAACGCAATCGACCCATCGCGGGCGATGTCGGCGTCGATGCCGGAATCGAACGTGGCGCTCGAGTACGGATCGCAGACGATGTGAAGGTCGCCCGTGGGAAAGGGCGCGACACCGCCGCCGAGGTCCACGGTCCATGCCGTCATCTGCGTGTGGTCGGCGGCGCAGATCAAAAGATGGCGTCCGTCCGGAAACCAGCGTGCGCCCGCGATATTTCGATCGAGCCGTGCGGTGAGATTCGAGTCGTTGCCGCCCGCAATGAGGCGCAGCGTGTTTTCGGAGTTGAAGTCGCCGCCCAGGGGATACCAATAGGTTAAGCTGCCGCCGCCGGGCGAGTATGCGGGCGACAGTTCCAGCTCAGAATGCTGCGTCAACTTGCGCATGGCGCCGCTGACGGCATCGACGTTCCAGAGCGCCGATCGTTCGCTGTCGCCGCTAAACGTGTTCTCGACGCGCGTCAGCGTGATGGAGCGTCCGTCGTGCGTCCACGCGATTTGCGGCGAGAAGATCCCGCCCGGATCGGTGGGTGCAATCGTCCACGATCCGCGCGTCAATCTCCGCGAGCGTCCCCCGGCCGCAGGCACGACCCAGAGGTGGTCGGGCGGCGTCAACGCCGCCGCCGTATAGTCGTTGTCGCCGGCGTAGAAGAAGGCGCCGCCCGCGGCGGGGTCCGCCGCGACGTAGGCGATTTGCCGCCCGTCCGGGCTCCACGCAAAGTCGATGACGTCGGCAGCCGCTGCCGTGAGCTGTTGCGTGGCTGCGGCGCGGCGCACGAAGAGTTGCCGCGTACCGGCCCGGGCGGTGCGCGCAACGTACGCCAGCGCGCGCCCGTCGGGCGCCCAGCGTGGAACGGCGACGTCTCGCCCCCGCACGAGCGTGCGAACCGCCCCGTCGTCAGCCCGAACCAGTACGAGCGAGTTCACGTAGCGCGCGCGCTGCACATCTTGCCGCACCACGACGGCCGCGATCGCTTTGCCGTCCGGTGAGATCGCGGGCTCGTCCACGTTGACGAGTCGCGGAATGGCCGCAGGGCCGAACAGGGGTCGCGCTGCGGCCGTCGCCGTACTCGCGGCAACGAGTGTGAGCACGCACACCAGCAAGCGCATGACGGCGGCTTCTGGCGCGCAACCCACGGAGCCTCGCGGCGAGTCCACAGGGGCAATGCTGGACGAATTTCATCCGCTCGTCCGCGAGTGGTTCGGCACGGCGTTCGGCGCGCCGACCGAGCCTCAAGCGCAGGGTTGGCCCATGATTCGCGCCGGCGACGACGCGGTGATCGCGGCGCCCACGGGGTCCGGGAAAACGTTGGCCGCTTTTACGCAGGCGCTGGACGATCTCGTGCGGCGAGCGGCGAACGGAGATCTTCCCGATCGCACGCTCGTCGTCTACGTTTCGCCGCTCAAAGCCCTCTCCAACGACGTTCGTGAAAACCTCGAGAGGCCGCTCGAGCAGGTCGTCGCGCTGGCGGCCCGGCGCGGCGTGGAGCTTGCGCCGATTCGGACGGCCGTCCGTACGGGGGACACGACGCCGGCCGAGCGGCAACGGATGCTCAAGGCGCCTCCGCACGTGCTCGTCACCACTCCCGAGTCGCTCTTCATCCTGTTGACGGCGGAGCGCCCGCGCCGGCTCTTTGCCGGCGTTCGAACGGTGATCGTCGACGAGATCCACGCCGTCGCCGGCAGCAAACGAGGTTCGCACCTCGCGTTGACGCTCGCGCGGCTGGACGATCTGATCGCGCGCGAGGGCGGCGCTCGGCCGCAACGGATTGGCCTGTCGGCGACCGTGCACCCACTGCAGGAGGTGGCGCACTTCCTGAGTCCCACGTCGCGCATCGTCAACGTCGGGCACCGTCGCGAGATGCAGCTCTCCGTTGAGGTTCCTAGCGACGAGCTGGGTCCGGTCGCGAGCAAAGAGATGTGGTCCGAAA
>JAFAQW010000017.1 GCA_019245995.1 Vulcanimicrobiota bacterium
CAGCAGCGCGTAGTCATCCTTCAGGCTGAAAAAAATCGCACCGTTGGGGCGGAGCTGCCAGCCGGAGATCTCTCCGACTATTGCGATGCGGCACAACTCCGGCCGCTTTCTGATCCACTCGCCGAGCCGCGCGCAGAACTGCGATACCGTCAACTGTAAGATATCGCCGCGCTCTTCGAATAACTTCATCTGCGCAAAGGCGCGGGAGTGGGCGACGTCGAGGGCTCCGGCGATTCGCTGGGCGGAGGCACCGGAGTCGGTTCGTCTAGTGGCGGAGTCGCATCGGGCGGCGGCAGCGTCGGCTCCGGCAGCGATGCGGCGGCCGCCGCAGCCCGCGTGGCAGATTCGTTGGCCGCGTCGTAGGTGTCCAGCGACGAGCCGCACGTGGACTCGGTTCCCTTCAAGTAATATTCCGTCCCACGGCCGCAACCGCTGATCTTGGCGACTTCGTCGGCGGGAAACGGAAAGTCGTGCGGCGGCGTGTGCGCGAGCGCGGCCTTCATGAAGCGGGCCCAAATGCGGGCGGGGATGTTTCCGCCGTAGGACTCGTTCATCGGCGTGTAGTCGTCGTTGCCGATCCAAACCGCGGCGACCAGATCCGGCGTGTAGCCGACGAACCAGGCATCGCGGAAGCTCGACGTCGTGCCGGTCTTGCCGGCGGCGGGCCGGCCGATCACGGCATTGGGATAGCCCGTGCCGTGCTGGATGACGTCCTCGAGCATCGACGTCATGATGTAGGCGGTTCCTGCGCTGATGACGTCGGTCGCTTGGGGAAAGCGATTATCGAGAACGACCGTGCCTAACGCGTCCTTTACGAGCCGGAACGGTGTGGGATCGACGTGCAATCCTTGATTCGCCAACGTGGAATAGCCGCTCGCCTGATCGAGGACGGTGATGCCGGACGACCCGAGAGCTAGCGACAGATTCGCGTCCAGCGGCGACGTGACGCCCATCCGGTGCGCGTAATCGATGATTCGATCCAGGCCCATGCGCTCGGCGAGCTTGACTGCAACGATGTTGCGCGACATCGTCAGCGCCTCCCGCAGGGTGATCGCGCCCATGTAACTGTGATCGTCGTCCATCGGCGACCACGACGTTCCGTCGCCCATCGGATAACTGACCGGCGAATCGTCGATGACCGTTGAGGCCGGCATCCCCGAATCGATCGCGGCGGTGTAATCGTATGCCTTGAACGAGGAACCGGGCTGACGGTGTGCCTGCCACGCGCGATTGAATTGATTGCGCAGCGAGAAGCCCGAGCCGCCGACCATCGCGAGTATCTCTCCGGTGGACGGTCGCAGCGCCACCAACGCCGCTTGATGCGCGCCGATTCCTTCCAAGATGGCCTGGTTAACGCCCCAACGCACGGCGTCTTGCGCCAAATCCTGCAAATGCGCGTCCAGCGTGGTGTCGACCTGGAGTCCGCCCTGCTCCACCGCGCTCTTTCCAAAAAGATGCTGCAGTTGGGCGATCGCATACGTCGTGAAGTAGGGATAACGATAGCCCTGAAGACCGGGCGGACGCGCGGCGATCAGCCCTACGGGCTCCTCGTATGCGGCATCAGCCTCGTTGCGCGTAACGTAACCGCTTTCGACCATCCGGTCCAAGACGTGGCGCTGCCGTTCGCGTGCGAGCGCAAGATTCGCAAAGGGCGAATAGTCGGATGGCGCCGCTACGACGCCCGCCAACATCGCGGCCTGCGCGAGCGTCAGGTTGCCGACGTCGCGGCCGAAGTAAGTATGCGCCGCTGCATTCACGCCGTAGGCGCCGGCCCCGAGATAGATGATGTTCAGATAGCGCTCCAGTATCTCGTCCTTGGTGTAGTACCGCTCGATTTCGATCGCGAGCAAGGCTTCCTGAACTTTGCGCGCGATCGTGACCTGTTGCGTCAAGAAGAGCCGGCGCGCGAGTTGTTGCGTGATGGTAGAGGCGCCTTGAAACCGCTGGTGCGTCAGATCGGCGTAGAGCGCGCGAACGATTCCGCCGAAGTCCACGCCGTGATGGTAGTAAAAGTTGTGATCTTCGTTCGCGATGAAGGCGTCACGGACGACGGGCGGAATGCGCGAGATCGGCACCCACACCCGGTTTTCCTTATAGACCGCCGCCAGCAAGGTACCGTCGCGCGCGAAGACGCGCGTGGTTGCGGCGGGCTGATAATCCGCCATCCGGCTGATATCGGGAAGGTTGCGCGCGTAAGCCGCCACCATTCCCGCAACGGCGCCCATCGCGAAGAGCACCAACATCAGCAGCGCGACGGCCGCCGCGGCCCAAAGCCTTTGCGGGCGCCGGCGTCTAGGTCGGCGCATGCGCGACGGCGCTCAACACGCCGTTGACGAAGCGACCGGAATCTTCAGTGGAAAAGCGCTTGGCGAGCGCAACGGCCTCATTGATCGCCACGGCAGGGGGCGTGTCGGGACGGCAGCGCAGTTCGAACGTAGCCATTTCCAGCAACAGCCGATCGATCGTCGGAAGGCGCTCGATGGCCCACCCTTCCAATAACGGCCCAACGATCCGATCGGCCTGCTCGGCGTATTCGAGCGTTCCAAGTGCCAGCCCCTCGACGAAATCGCGATGTTCCGGAGCCGTCTGATCGCCGACGACCTCGGCGACCGCCTCCCGCGGCTCGCGATCGCCCACGGCGACCGAATATAGCACCTTGAGCGCTTGTTCGCGAGCGGCGCGCCGCCAGCTCATTGCCGCGTCTGGCGCGCGAGCAGCGGCTCGCGCACGAGCAGCTCGATATCGTACCGTCCGCCTTGAAATTCGGGACGTGTGAGGATGTCTAAGCAAACGTCGATTGTCGTCGGAATGCCTTCGACTTGCGTTTCGCGCAGCGCGCGCTCCATGCGCGCGATCGCGACACTGCGGGTGTCGCCGAAGGCGACGATTTTGGCCAGCATCGAATCGTAGTACGGCGGGATGGTTGCGCCGGCGTAGAGGTGAGTGTCGACGCGAATGCCGGGGCCGCCTGGAAAGACGAGCTTCGTGACGCCGCCGGCCGCCGGTGCGAAGTTGTTCTCCGGATCTTCGGCGTTGATGCGACACTCGATCGCGTGGCCTCGAGCGATTAAGTCCGACTGCACGTATCCGAGCGGTTCGCCGGCCGCTATCCTGATCTGCTCCTTGACGAGATCGATGTTATAGACCATCTCCGTCACCGGATGCTCCACCTGAATGCGCGTGTTCATTTCCATGAAGTACACGTCGTCGCCGGCAACGAGAAACTCCAGGGTGCCGGCGTTCGTGTAATCGACGTGACGCGAAACGCGCAAGGCCATCTCGTGGAGTTTTGCGCGCGTTTCGTCGGAGAGGTTCGGCGCCGGAGTTTCCTCCACAAGCTTCTGATGAGACGGTTTCTGCACCGAGCAGTCGCGTTCTCCGAGATGCATTATCGCGCCGTACTCGTCGCCCAGCACTTGTACTTCGACGTGCCGCGGAGCGACGATCAACTTTTCGAGGTAGACGCGTCCGTCTTTGAAGCTGGCTTCAGCCTCGGCGGTGGCACCGGCATAGGCGCGGGCGAGGTCCGATTCTTCCTCGACGATTCGCATTCCGCGGCCGCCGCCACCGGCCGTCGCCTTGAGCATGATGGGGTACCCGATCTGCGTCGCCGCGGCTTGCGCGGCGTCGACGGACGCGAGGATGTCGCTGCCGGGGGTCGTCGCGGCGCCGGCTTCTCGAGCGAGCCGTTTCGCCGTGGCCTTGTCGCCCATCAGCGCGATGACGCGCGCTCTGGGTCCGATGAAGTTCAATCCGTGATCGGCGCAGATTTCGGCGAAACGCGCGTTCTCGGCGAGAAAGCCGTAACCGGGATGCACGGCATCGCAGTGCGTCACGAGCGCCGTCGAGATGATGTTTGGAATGTTGAGATAGGAACGCGCCGCAGGTCCCGGACCGACGCAAAACGCTTCGTCGGCTTGCCGGACATGCATGGAGTCGCGGTCCGCTTCGGAAAAGATCGCAACCGTCGCCACGCCCAACTCCTGGCACGCGCGATTGATGCGCAGGGCGATCTCGCCGCGATTGGCGATCAATACCTTTTTAAAAACGTCCCTAGCCTCGCGCCATCACAAACAGGGGCTGTCCGTATTCCACGGGTTCGCCGTCCGACGCGGCGATGGAGGCGAGGCGCCCACCACCCATCGAGTGGACCGGCGTGCGAATACCCAGCGCTTCGATATACCCGAGCTCGCGATCGCTCTCGAACGACTCTCCTTGCGCCGGCGTCGGGCGCGACAGGTGAAATATCCCTACCAGGTCGGCTTTGATCGTGTCGAGCCGCCCGGGTTCGCTGCTGCCCGACCGGCCGCCGGAATCGGGTGACGAACGCTGCCGATTTGCGGAGCGACGCAGTTCGATCTCGCTTCCCGGCCGCTCGATTTTCGCGCGGACCACTTCCTCATCGGCAAAGACCGCGGCGAGAGATCGAATCCGCTCGCCGAGCGTTCCAACTTCGTCGGACATGGCGGTCTCGCTTTCGCCCACCGCACGCGCCGCCCTGGCAATGGGAGCCGGCGCGAGCAATTCGACGCCGGAAAGATTCGCGGCGCCCAACGCATCGCGCAGCGCATCGAAACGCGCGTCAATTTCGGCCAGCGGCACGAGAACGAAGGCACGCTCGTGCATGCGTGCGTGCGGAACGACGAGGCCGGCTTCGTCGACATCGAGGTCATCGTAGAGCAATAGATCCAGGTCAATGACGCGCGGTCCCCAGCGTTCGCCGGGTTCGCGGCCGAGTAACCGCTCCGCGTCCTTGAGGCCCCTGAATAACGCGAATGGCGAGCGCGGCGTTCTGAGGCGCGCGACGGCATTGGCGAACCACGGCTGATCGGTTCGGCCCCATGGGCGCGTGCGGTAGACGGACGAGACGGCAACGATGTCCCCGAGCTTGGCGAGCTGCACGAGGGCCGACTCGATCGTGCTCAGGCGGTTGCCGACGTTGCTGCCGATGCCGACGTAGGCGTCGTGGGAATGCATCGGCTCCCGTTAGCCTTGGAAACGGGGATTGCGACGGCGCAGCGTCAGGGCCGGCGTCGCTCCGTCGAGCCGCGAAGGCTTGCCGATCGTCACCTCGGCGCCGGCAATCCGAGCGTCGGCGAAGATCGCCGCAAGCACGTCCGCCGCCAGGCGCTCGAGCAGCGCGTACGACGTCGTCGCGACAATTTCAACGATTGCGTCATGCAACGCTGCGTAGTCGACCGTGTCGCGCAAATCGTCGGTTTGAGCCGCGCGCTGCAGGTCGACGTCCACGTTGACCTGCAGCTCGAACGCCGCGATCGTTTCGCGTTCGCCAGGACCCGCTCCGTGACGCCCATAAGCGAAAATGTCGCGAAGCGTTATCCGGTCCACGGCTCTGGTCTCCAGCCGCGCACGACCGCATCCGCGACGCTCACGGCGTCGCGCGCGGCGGCAACGTCGTGCACTCGCACGATGTCAATGCCGGCCTGCACCGCCAACGCGGTCGTTGCCGCCGTACCGTAGGCCCGTTGCGACGGGTCGCGTCCCGTCAAGCGTCCGATCGTCGATTTTCGCGATGCTCCGAGCATCGTCGGGAAGCCGAGGGCGGTGAGCCGGTGCAGCGCCGCGAGCACCGCCAGATTCTGATCCGCCGTTTTGCCAAACCCGATTCCCGGGTCCAGGATCACGCGCTCCGCGGCGATTCCGCGCGCCACGGCCCGTTTCGCGCACTCTTCGAGAAACCGCAGCACCGC
>JAFAQW010000105.1 GCA_019245995.1 Vulcanimicrobiota bacterium
TCGCCACAATGAAGCAGATCTCCCAAACGCGTTGTAACCGAAATGCAGTTAATGGGCGATGCAGGGCTCGAACCTGCGACTTCTTCCTTGTAAGGGAAGCGCTCTCCCAGCTGAGCTAATCGCCCCTCAGAAGCGCGACTATTAGCCCGCCCGCTGCGTCACCCTTCGGAGCGGTCAGGGTGATAGCGTGCGGGCGAGCTTCTTTTGCAGCAGTTCGATCGCGGTGCGAAGCTGCACGTCTTTGGCGATCTCGCCGAAGCGTGCGTCCTTGTTTTCGACGACCGCGACGTCGGGATCGATGCCGCGCAGGTTGATGTCGCGATGGTTGGGCGTCAGGTAGTGCGCGGTCGTGATCTTGATCGCGGCGCCGTCGGGCAGCGGAGTGAGCGTCTGCATCACGCCTTTGCCGAACGTGCGCGAGCCGACGAGCGTGGCGATGCCGTCATCTTGGAGAGCCCCCGCGGTAATCTCGGAGGCCGACGCGGTGTATTGATTCACCAGCACGCTCACCGGAATCGTGACCGACGGATTGGCGTCGGAGTCGATCGTCGTGGCGCGCCGCCCGCGCTCTTGGACGGTCAGCAGCGCCTTGTTCGCGATGAAGCGGGAGCTGATGTCCAGTGCGGAGTTCACGTAGCCGCCGCCGTCGTTGCGCAGGTCGAGCACGAGCGCGCGGGCGCCTTGCGCGAACAGCCGTCCGATTGCTGTATCGAACTCTCCCGGCGTTTGCCGTCCAAACGCGATCACCCACACGTAGGCGATGTTGTCGGGAAGCATCTTTGAAATCACGGTCGGAGGCTGCACGTTTTCGCGCGTGATCGCGACCGTCGACGCTCCCGAAGGTCGGCGCACCGTCACGTTCACGATGCTTCCGGCCTTGCCGCGCAGCAATCCGCTGACGCCGTCGATGCTCAATCCCTTGGTCGTCGTGCCGTTGACGGTGGTGATGATGTCGTTCATCGACAGGCCGGCGCGCTCGGCCGGCGTGCCGGGCAGAACGTACGAGATCCGCACGTAACCCGACGCAGGATCCGGCGTGATCATCACGCCGATGCCGCCGATCTTTTGCGGGTCGAGCGCTTCGCTGAACGCGCGGTACTCTGCCGGCGTGAAAAATTGCGTGTAGCGGTCGTTCGTCGCTTTCGCCATGGCGTCGATCGCGACGTAGGCGAACTCGCTCGGCGACGCGTTGGCGGCCTGCGCGGTCGAAGCGATGGCGGCGTCGAGTTGCAGCACGCCCGACTCGGGTCCTTGGAGCGAGGACGGGGCAATCGTTACGCCGTGTTTGCGCGCGGCGGTCGCGAGAGCGTCCGTCGCGGCAACGAGCAGCGACTGCGGACTGACCGTGTCGTAGTACGTCGTGGTCAAAAGGCGATAACTTTGCGCCACGTCGCCCGCCAAATCGCTCGGCAAGGGCGGCGCGGGCGTCGCACCGAGGCACGCAATGCCCAGCAACGCGCAGATGGCAAATGCTCGGTGGAGCGGCTGAAAAATCGGTATCATGGGGTCCTCTCTTCGTTCTCTACGCACGCAACGCTTGGCGAACGTCCGGCGTTTCAACGCGCCGCGGCGCGTTCTAATCGATCCATCATCGCGAGCCCCAGCGCGTGAGCGGGCAGGGGTTGGGCGTCGATCCGCTCCAGTCCCAGCGCGTCGAGCTCGTGGAGGGCATCGAAGAAGGCCGCCGCCGCTTCGCGCAAGTCCCCGCGCTCCGAAAGACGCCTGGCGGCCGCGTAGCCCTCGAATGCCTCTCGCAAGCTGAGCACTCCGGCACGCCGGCGTTCGGCGGGAGTCACCTCGCCGGGCTCGATGATGCGCAACGGCGTGTGCGGCGCGTAGTGCACGGGAAGCTGTCCGGGCGCGAGAACCGCGGCGTTCTGCCGGCGGCGCTCCAACGGCCCGACGACGGCCTCGATGCTTTCGGCGGCAATCGCTCCGGGCCGCAGCAACGCCGGCGCGGGCTCCAGCGCGACGATCGTGGACTCCAAACCGTGATGCGTGCGGCCGCCGTCGAGGATCAAATCGGCACGCGCGCCCAATGCGTCCGCGACGTGTTCGGCGCGCGTCGGGCTCAGGTAGCCGAAGGGGTTCGCGCTCGGCGCCGCGAGCGGCTCGCCCACGCCTCGCAGGATGGCGCGCGCCACCGGATGCGAGGGCATGCGGACGGCGACCGTGCCAAGGCCCGCCGTGACGATACCCGGCACCCGGGGATGCCGGTCGAGCACGAGCGTCAACGGTCCCGGCCAAAACCGCTCGACCAGCGCCTCGGCCGTCTGCGGGATGCGGCTGGCGACGCGCTCGACCCAAGAGCGGTGCGCGACGTGCACGATCAGCGGATCGAACGAGGGGCGCCCCTTCAGCTCGAAGATCCGCGCCACCGCGCGCGTGTCCCAGACCAACGCTCCCAAGCCGTAGACCGTTTCCGTCGGGAAAGCGACGACGCCGCCGTTACGCAGCAATGCGACGGCCCGCGCTATCCCATCCGAAGTCGCCGAGGAGAGCGGCACGCGCGCCTCTTGGCCAGGACGCAACCAAAACCCGGGCGCGCGGTCAGGGAAGGGAAGGCCGGCGGCGCGCGGCGATAGGACTCAACATCATGCAACGCCGGCTCCGTGTACTGCTGTTCATCGCGCTCGCGGGCTGCGGGGGAGGGGGCGGCTCCGGCACCGCGCCATCCGTTCCGTTTCTGCCGCCGCCGCCTCCGGCGAAGGCCGGTAAATACTTCACGCACATCGTCGTGATGATCCAAGAAAACCGCACCTTCGATAACCTGTTTGCCAGGTTTCCCGGCGCGGACGGCACGCGGTCCGGAAAACTGCACAACGGCAAAACGTACTTCCTGCGGCAAGCGGCGCTCGTAGAAAACGTTTCGCCGAACAACGGCTATATCTACTGGTTGAGGGACTGGCATCGCGGCAAGATGGACGGCTTCGATACCGTTCCGATCCACCGGATTCCCGGCATCTACGTGTATCAGTACGTCGACCCCGAGCAGATCGCACCCTATTGGACGCTCGCGAAGCGCTACGTGCTCGCGGACCATCTCTTTCAAACGGAAGGCAGCGGCAGCTTCACGGCGCATCAGGATTTGATCCGCGGCGGCACCGCAATTAGCGCGACGCAACACCTGATGGACTTTCCCACGGCGCTTCCGTGGGGATGTGACGCGCCGGCGGGCACGCGGACGTCGCTGATCGGCGAGAACAACGACTATCGCTCTGGAGCCGGGCCGTTCCCGTGCCTTTCCTACGCGACGTTGCGCGACCGTCTCGACGCAAAGCAGCTTTCTTGGCGCTATTACACGCCGGCCACGGGCGTCGGCCTGGGCGGGAATTACTGGAACGCGTTCGACGCGATCGACGCGGTGCGCCACGGACCCGAATGGGGCGCCAACGTCGTGTCGCCGGAAAAAGAAGTTCTGCGCGACATCGCGCGTAACTCGCTGCCCGCCGTGTCGTGGGTAATTCCCGACGCGCAAAACTCCGACCATCCGGGAACGACGTCCGACGCCGGGCCGTCGTGGGTGGCGCAAGTCGTCAACGCGATTGGTGCGAGTCCCTCGTGGAAGAACACCGCGATCGTCATCGTATGGGACGACTGGGGCGGTTGGTACGATCACGTCGCGCCGCCGAAACCGCATCGGTTCGGCGGACTGGGATTCCGCGTTCCGATGCTGCTCGTTTCACCCTACTCGCGCGCGGGGTATGTCTCGCACAAGACCTATGAATTCGGCAGCATCGTGAAGTTCATCGAAGAGAATTGGAACTTGCCGCCGCTCGGCACGACAGACGTGCGAGCAGCGGATTTTGTCGCAGATTTCTTCGACTTTTCGCGGGCGCGCGGCTTCGTCCCGGTGGGCACAAAGTATTCTGAGTCATTTTTTCTGCAACAGCCCCCCTCGAACCGGCCCGTGGACGATGACCAAAAATAACTACGATTAACCGCGAATGAGTAAACCGCCGCAATCTTCGCTTCCGCGCCGAATGGAACGCGCCGGGACTCGGCGAATCCGAGCGGACGAATCGACATGCGCACGTTAGAGAAAATCGGCGAATCGGTATCGGCGCGCACCGCGAGCGCTGCCGGCACGATCGCCGCGCAGCCACGGCTCCACGCGGTACCGGTCGTGCTCTCCGATTTCGAGCCGATCGACGTGACGGAACCGCGCGACCAAGACGAGCTGAAGTTGATCCAGGCGCACTTCATGACGCTCGCTCAGAGCGCGGCTCGCGGCATCACCGCCTCCGCCGAGCGCGAGGAACTGGGACGCGCGCTGCGCGATCGCATGGCGCGTTACGGCGCGTCGTCGGAGCACATCGCCCGGCGTCAGGTCAGCGTGCTGACCTCCCGGTTCGTGAAGCCAGATCCCAACAGCAACGTCGAAGGCGTTCGGCGTTACGGCGACCTGCGCAACTCCACCGGCGAGGCGCTCGACGAACGCATGGATCTCTTCGAGGAGGTTGCCTGCGGCGTGTTCTCGCGCGTCTATCGCGACGCCAGCGCCAATCCGCCCGACGATATCGTGCACGTTAGTTGCTCCGGTTACGTCTCACCGAGTCCCGTCCAAACGTTTCTCTCGCAGCGCGGCTGGCTCAACGTCGGTGTCACGCATTCCTATCACATGGGATGCTACGGCGCGTTTCCCGCGATTCGTACCGCGCTAGGATTGGTGGGCGCGTCGCACGTCTCGTTGCCGAAGCCTAAGCGCCGGGTGGACTTGGTTCACACGGAATTTCTCTCGCTGCACTTCGATTTGCTCAGCGACGAGCCGGACAACTTCGTCACTTCGACGCTGTTCGCGGATGGCTTCATCAAATACACGGCTTCGCCGCTCGCGGAGTTTCAGCAGGGCGACCGTGGCGGGCTAAAAATTCTCACCATCGACGAGTACATTCTGCCCGAGTCGCTGCCCGAGATGACGCTGCGACCCGGGCCGCTCCAGTTCGACATGTCGCTTTCCAAGCGCGTGCCCTTCATGATTCGCGACTCGATCTCGGAGTTCGTGACGGCTATTTGCGAACAGATCGGGCTGGATTTCGAACGCGAGAAATGCTCGATGGTCTTTGCGATCCATCCGGGCGGACCGGCCATCCTCAATCAAATTCGCAGCCGGTTGGGGATCGACGAGTCGCAGATCGCATTGAGCCGCAAGGTTCTCTACGAACACGGCAACATGGCGTCGGCGACGGCCCCCCACATCTGGCAGCACATCGTCGAGTCGCCGGAGATCCCCCGCGGCGCCAAAGTGCTCAGCATGGCATTCGGCCCCGGCTTGACTGTGATCGGCGCAGTCTTCGAAAAGATATAGCGGGTGCGTCCCTAAAGAGAAGCGCGATGCCTGACACGCCCCCGAGACCGCACAATTTCTCAGTGCCCGCGCCGTTCTATTGGAGCGTGCGCGCGGTCAAAGCCAGCGCGCCCTTCTTCGTGGGGCTCGGTAATCTCGAAACCCGCATGCTCGCTCGGCGGCTCGCCACGCAGCGCGTGGACCGTCCGGTCTACATCTGCGGCCTGCCGCGCGCCGGCACCACCATCACGTTGCAAATGCTCAGCGAGCATCCCGACGTCGCGACGCACAAGTACGCGGACTTCTTGATGCCGTACATGCCGTACGTCTGGAATACCGTGTTCCCGCGCATTCCCGTGGACGCGATGAAGAAACCAGTGCCCCGGATTCACCGCGACCGCATTCAAGTGACGCGCGACAGCGCCGAGATGGGCGAAGAGATCCTCTGGGAGCACTTCTTCCCGCACATCCACGACGAGGCGAACTACACCGCCCTGGACGCCACGACGTCGAACGCCGCCTTCGAGCGGTTCTACAGCGAGCATCTTCGCAAGCTCGCCCTCGTGCGCGGACGCAATCGCTACATCAGTAAGGCGATCATGTGCTTCACGCGCATGCCGTACCTGCGCAAGATGTTTCCAGACGCACGCTTTCTGCTCTACATGCGCAACCCAATCGACCACGTCGCGTCGCTCACCAAGCAGGACCGGATCTGGGACGAGATCGAGCGCGACGACCCGCGTCAGATCGAAATCATCGAGCTCACGGGTCACCACGAGTTCGGACGGAATCAGGTGATGGCCAACCTCGGCCGCCCCGAGGAGCTGCGAGAGATTCGGCGGCTGTTCGACGAGGGTAAGTGGGCGGAGTCGCGGGCCCGCTACTGGGCGTACGCCTACGACTTCGTGTCGCGGCAGCTCGACGCAGATCCGGAGCTCGCGGACCGGGTCTGCGTCGTGCGTTACGAAGACCTCGTGGACGACTCGTTCCGCACGATCGATCGAATCCTCACCCACGCCGAGCTACGGCCAGAGCCGTTTGCGGCGGCCCGCGAGGCATACGCCAAGAAGCTCACGCACCCGACGTACTATAAGCCGCAATTCACGATGGCGGAAATCGAGTCGATTGCGTCAGCGACGCGCGACGTCGCCAAGCGATTCGACTACGACGTTGACGCGATCGCGCAGCGCGTCGGGGCAACCGATGCGCCGGCGCAAGCTGCACAGGCGCCGCCGGCGTGAGATTGCGGCTCTCGCTCTTCCTGTTCATCGCCGCCGCTGCAATCGCGGCGTGCGGCGGTGCAGGTTGGCAAGGCAACGGTTCCCCCGGCACGGTGCTGCCTGAGGCGCCGCTGCCGAAAAAGACCTCGCCGATCAAGCACGTGATCGTCGTCATCCAAGAGAATCGCAGCTTCGATAATTTCTTCGCCACGTTTCCGGGCGCCAACGGGACGCTGACCGGTCAGGCCGCGCCCATGCCGACGCCGATCCAGCAATCGTGTGCCGCGAGGCAGCAGCCCGTGATCACGCAGCCGACGACCGTCCCGCTCGCCGAAGTGAGCATTACCGGAAAGGGCTTCAAGGACAACTTCGGCTGGAACAACGATCTGGACCATATCTATCTCGGTTATTACACGGAACTCGACGGCGGCAAGATGGACGGCTTCGATCTCGTCAACTTCGGGCCCGACGGGGAGAGCCAGCAGGCCGAGTGCACGTACGCCTATCAGTACGTCGATCCGGTCCACATCGGGCCGTACTGGGACATTGCCAAGCAGTACGTGCTGGCCGACAACACGTTCACGACGCAAGGAAGCTCGAGCTTCACCGGCCATCAAGACCTCATCGCGGGCGGCACGGCGATCAACGCCACGCAGAGCATCATCGACAATCCGACCAACACGCCGTGGGGCTGCGACTCGCCGCCGAACACGAAGACGTCGCTCATCATCAACTACAACACGTACCTGAAGTATCTGCGCTTCGACGGACCGTTCCCGTGCTTCACCTATCGGACGCTACGGGACACGCTCGACGCGAAGAAAGTCTCCTGGAAATACTACGCCGTTCAAGTGAAGCGCAACGGCGACGGTATTTGGAGCGCGTTCGACGCGATCCAAGCGGTACGAAAGAGTCCCGAGTGGCTGACCAACGTCACGAGCAGCCCCAAGGTGATCTTCGACGACATCAGCGAGAGCCAGCTGCCCGCCGTCGCGTGGGTCACGCCCAACGCACCGAATTCGGACCACCCGTACGTCGTCGTCAACGGCAAGCCCACGGATTTGGGACCGTCGTGGGTCGCATCGGTCGTCAACGCGATCGGCCAGAGCCCGTACTGGAAATCCACCGCGATCGTCGTCGTGTGGGACGATTCAGGCGGTTTCTACGACCACGTCAAGCCGGCGTTCATCGACACGCAGGGAGGCCTTGGCTTCCGCGTGCCGATGCTGATCGTGTCGCCGTACGTGCAGCCGCACGTCGAGCACACGCAGTATGAGTTCGGCAGCATCGTGAAGTTCATCGAAGAAACGTTCGGGCTGCCGTCGCTCGGCACGACGGACAAGCGCGCCACCAGCATCGGGAACGCGTTTGACTTCAAGCAGAAGCCGCGCCAGTTCAAGAAGATCGCGTCGAAGTACTCGATCGGCTTCTTCAGGCGCCAAAACGATACGGACATCCCGGTCGACACGCGCTAGCGTTTACTGTTCGTCGGGAATGCGCGGGTCGTCGGGCATCGCGAGGAAGAAATCGGCGTTGCGCGGCGCCTCGATCGGCACGTACTTGCGCGGCGGCTTGCTGAAGTCGAAGCAGTCGGCGGCCGGGGATTTCGCGCGTTCGTCGGCGTTGGTGAGTTGCGGCAGGCCGAAAAGGTCTTCGGCAAAGCGCAGCACGCTCGTCGTTTCGTACTGCCCGTGCGAGACGTAGTCCGCCTTCGCGTACGGCGAGATCACGATCAGCGGCACGCGGAAGCCTAAGCCGTCGAAGCCCTCGTGCGGCGGCGGGACGTGGTCGTAGAGGCCGCCCCAATCGTCCCACTGCACGAACACGGCGGTCGAGTCCCAAAAATCGCTCTTGCCGATCGCGTTGACGAGCGCCGCCACCCACGACGGTCCGTAGCCTCCGCCGCACGCGATGTGGTCGGACTCGCGACACAGCGGCGTGATCCACGTGAAGTTGGCCAGCACGCCGGCCTTGATGTCCCTGAGGAAGCGCTTTTGCGGCGTGACGATGTGCTTCTTCCACTCAGCATGGTTGCTGTATATGTGTTTGACGGCCTGATACGCCGACCAAAAGCCGTCCATCGGCTGCGAAAACGAGCTCGTATAGAAGCGCCATGACAGCCCGTGGTGCTGGAGCTCGTCCCCGAGCGTCTTATAGTTGAAACATGGCTGCTGGTCCCGTTGGCTGTACCTCCGCTGCCGCGTGAGGATAGCGACAACGTCGTACGCGCCTCCCTCGCAGCCCCACAGCGACGTCGGCACGTTGACGCTCGACTGCGCCTGCGCCGCGATGATGTACTGATGCGCGACGAAGCTCTCGTCGAGCTGCGATGCAAACATGCGATCGGCCAGCACGAATTCGTGGGCGAGGTCGAAGAGCGGCTTTGTCTCCTTGTGCGGCGCGTACGCGTACTGGCCGAGCGGCGGACCGCCGAAGAGCGCCTCTTTATCGAAAGCGTCCATCCGGCACTTGGTACCGGGCAGTTTGCCCCTGCCATTGCAGGCCGCAAACATGGCGTCGGCCGAGTGATCGATCTCGTATTGCGTCTTCAGGCTGATCGGTTTGAGCTTGACGGTTCTGCCCTTCGACGTCTTGCCGTCCGCGACCGTGTCGGCGCCGGGATAGCCTTGGAAGAGATCGTCAAAACTGCGATTCTCCTGCACGATCCACACGATGTGCGTGATCTTGGCCGCACCGGTCGCACGCACTGCCGGCAATATGCCGCTGCTCCACGCATGGAAGCGGGAGTCTTGCGCGCCGGCGCAACCAACGAGCAAGGTGACGATAGCGCCGAGTGCAGCGCTTCGGCGTACATTGCCACACATCGCTCCGGGGCTGCCACGGACCGTTCGGAGGAACCTGCGCGGCAGCGGTAGCGAGCGCTCGCACGCAACGGGAGGGTAGCCTCTCCGAAGGGGCCAATCTTCTGCGACCTTCCCCAGACAATTGAAACATAAGGAGCAAGTGTGAACGGACCCTTTAAGTTAGTGGCGCCGCTCGTTGTGGCGCTCGGAATCGCCGCTTGTAGCGGGGGCAGCGATTCCAATAGCCTGCCGGCGATGACCGGCGTATCCTCAAATCCGACGATGCGGATCTTGCCGGCGGCAAAGAGCCTCGAAGGCGTGCAGGTTTGCCCAAACCTTGGGCCGCGCTACGGCGCGTGCATGTCGCGCTACGTCGGCGACAGCATCATGCCGGCGATCGCAGGGCATGTGCCGGCTGATTACCAGTCCGCGTACAATCTGCCGTCGGCGACGAAGGGCGCGGGGCAGATCGTCGCGATCGTCGATGCGTACGATAACCCGAACGTCTCGAGCGACCTGGCGACGTATCGCAACCAGTTCAGCCTCGGGACTGCCAACTTCACGAAGTACAATCAGAACGGCCAACAAAGCAACTATCCGACGCCTAACCAGAACTGGGGTCTCGAAGAAGACCTCGACGTTCAGACCGTGTCGGCAGTCTGTCCGAAGTGCACGATCTACCTGGTCGAAGCGAACTCCAACAACACGTCCGACCTTGAAACCGCCGAGAAGACCGCCGTAACGCTCGGCGCGCACATCGTGAGCAACAGCTGGGGCTGCCTTGGTTCCAACAACTGCGTGGATCCGTCGTACTTCGACACTCCCGGCGTCGAATATCTCGCGTCGGCTGGTGACAGCGGCTACGGCACGCAGGCACCCGCGGCGCTCGCCAGCATCGTCTCGGTCGGCGGAACGGTGTTGCAAAAGTCCGGATCGCAGTGGACGGAAATGGCCTGGAACGGAACGGGTTCGGGCTGCGCGACGGGCATTACAAAGCCCTCGTGGCAGCACGATTCGGGTTGCTCGTATCGCACGATGAACGACGTCTCCGCCGTTGCCTACTTCGCGGCCGAGTACGACTCGTACAAGTACAACGGCTGGATCGTCGTGAACGGCACCAGCATCTCGTCGCCGCTGCTCGGCGGCGTCTTCGGCCTGGCCGGCAATGCCAGCTCGCAGAATGCCGGCTCGAAGTTCTGGACGCAAAGTAGGCGCAAGAGAAAGCACGATCTGCACGACATCACGACCGGCAAGAACGGAACGTGCAGCCCGAGTTATCTCTGCACGGCCGGAAAGGGCTACGACGGCCCGACGGGTTGGGGAACGCCCAACGGCGTCAAGGCGTTCTAACGCCAACGCTCCTTCAATAGAGAAAGGGACGGCGCTCGCGCCGTCCCTTTTTATCGTTCGGTCGTCTGAGGCTAGAAGGCCTTGAGGCCGTTCGGCGTGCCCCAGCCGCCCGGTCCGGAATAGGACTTGAACTGATGCGTGCCCGCCGTGCAGAGATAGCTTCCGCCACAACTGCCGTCGTTGCCCGTGAGGACCTTGTGCAAGCCGCGGTGGCGCTGGTGTTTCTTGAGCGTCCAGAAATACTCGCCGCCGTTGAGGCTCGACGCGTTGCCCGCAAGGGCAATTACGCCCGCCAATAGCGGCGACGCGACGCTCGTGCCGCAGATATTGCCGAGCCAACCGCCGTACAGCGCGGTATACACCGCGACGCCAGGCGCGCAGCCCGCCTCCGCCGAGACGTCGGCATCCGTGCGGTACGTGCAGCTCGGATCGTGTTGCCACGACGGCT
>JAFAQW010000258.1 GCA_019245995.1 Vulcanimicrobiota bacterium
CGCGGCGTTGCAGCAGGGAATCACGAAGTTCGATTCGTCGTCGGGCGGCCTCGGCGGCTGTCCGTACGCGCCGGGCGCGACCGGCAACGTAGGAACGGAAGACGTGCTCTACATGCTGCACCAGATGGGCATCGAGACGGGTATCGATTTGGACAAAGTGCGCATGGCATCGCGGTTTATCGCGACGGTGATCGATCACGCGCTCACGAGCAAAGCGTTTCAGGCGATGGAGGCCGCCGACGGGGCCGGAAGGGTTAGCGCAACGCTAAAGGGATGACGAAGCGCGTCGCGGTGTGCGATTCGCTGTATGCGCTGATCTTGTTGTCCACCAAGCCGGCGGCGACTCCGGTGGAACGCACCTCGGCGTCGGTCGGCGACGCGGTGCGGCCCTTCGGGTGAAAGACCCAAAGCGCGCCCGATGCCTTGAGATGGACGGCCGCGCGCGCAATGCGCGCCAGATCTCGCGGCGCGTCGATGCGCAAAAAAATGATGTCGTAACGCGTGCGTAACGACTGCGACGCCGCCTTCGCGAGGCGCGCGTTCAAGTTCATCGTGAACGTCTCTTCGTGGGAACCGACGAGTGCGACGTGGGCATCCGCCACGACGCCGAGCTTCTCGAAGAGCGAGCGCCCCGAGTAGTCTCGCTCCGCGCGCTCCCCGATCATACCAAGCCCAGGTTCTTTGGTTTGGGTGGAATCTCCGTGTAGGCCATCGGCCGATCCCACCAGTCGTGCCGGCGCGCGCGCAGCGTCGCGTCGTCGGCGGGAGGCGGAACGCGCGATCGTAAGACCGTTCCATACGCCTCGAGATAGCGGTCTGTCATGCGCTCCAGGCTGAACTCCTCTTCGACGCGCCGCCGGCACGCGTGCCGGTCCAATGCCGCAAGCGCCGGGACGTTGGACACCGCTTCGGCCACCGTGTCGCACAGGTAGCCCGTAGCGCCGTCCACGACGATCTCCGGCATCGAGCCCATGTTGGCCGCGAGCACCGGCGTGCCGCATGCCATCGCTTCGATCGTCGTCAAACCGAAGCGCTCGGGGCGCGTCGTCATGTGGATTAGTCCCAGCGCGTTGGAGAGCAACTCGTTGCGGCCATCGCGCTCGACCGCGCCCAGAAACTGCACGCGGTCGCCGTCGATATGCGGCGCCACGTGCTCGCGAAAGTACGCCTCATCGTGCGGAATCGCCGCAATCTTGAGCCGCACGCCCGCGCGCTTCGCGATCTCGATGGCCAAGTGCGTTCCCTTCTCGGGATGGAAGCGCCCCAGAAAACACAGATACTCTCCGGGCCGCTCGCTGAACGTGAACTGCTTCGGATCGATGCCGTTGTACGTCGTGGCGACGTAGTCCAAGCCGGGATCGCGGTCGGCGTCGGAGATCGAGCAGTAGAAGCTTCGCGACGCGCCGGCATAGTATGCTGCCAGAATCTGCGGAGACGAGAATCCGTGAATCGTCGTGAGCATCGGCGGGGCGCTCGAGCTGAGCGCGTACGTCAACGGCTTCCAGTCGAGGTGGTTGTGAATCACGTCGAAGTCGCCCGCCCGCCGGAAGCACTCCCCGATGTGCAGTGCCGTGAACACCTCGCCGTTTAGCGCGGGATCCTCGTTGAGGCCGACCGGCACGACGGAGATCAACGTACCGTCGAAGTGCGAGTTGCCGGTGGCAAAGAGCGTCACGTCTAGCCCGCGCCGCCGCATGCCGTCCGCGACGTTAAAGGCCACTTGCTCCCACGGCCCATAGCCCGGCGGCGGCGCGGGCCACGAGATCGCGGCCAACACGGCGAGCCGGCGGCCGCGAAGATCCACGTTAGCGACGGCGCGTGGTCCGCATGGGAGTCACTGGATCGCGCCGCCCTTGAGCACGAGTTGCGGCTCGCGTAGCGCGCGGAGATCCTCTCCGGCGTCGCGCCGCAACAGCAGCAGATCGCCGGGCTCGCCCACCGCGAGAACGCCGCGGTGCAGTCCGACGAGCTCGGCGGCGACGCTCGTCGCCGCGTGCAGCGCCTGCTGCGCCGTCATCCCGAGCAGCGACGACATCAGTTCCACCTCGTGCGCGTAATCCTCGTGATAGTTGTAGGGGGTTCCGGCGTCGGAACCGCCCGCAAAACGCACGCCGCTTTCATACGCGCGCCGAAGGTTCGTCACCATCACCTCGCCTAAGGCGCGCGCCTTTTCTGCAACGAACGGCGGCTGCGTGCCGTCCTCCAAATGAGCCAGAATGCACGTCGGCGCGCTCAGCGTGGGGACCAAGTAGCCCTGCTGCTCTCGGAGCAGCGCGATGCCGTCGTCGTCCAGCAGCGTTCCGTGCTCCACCGAGTCGACGCCGGCGCGGAGCGCGTTCTTGATGCCTTCCGCGCCGATGGCGTGGGCCGCGGCGCGCAATCCATGACGGTGCGCTTCGTCAATTGCCGCTTCGAGCTCGTCCGGCGTCAGCTGCGCGATGCCGGGAACGGCGCCTTTGGTCAGCACGCCGCCCGTCGCGATCAATTTGATGCAATCCGCGCCCGCCCAGAGTTGCTCGCGCACCGCCTTGCGCGCGTCCCACGGCGAATCGACGGCGCGGCCAATCGGCCAGCCGTGGCCCCCCGTCATGCACAGAACGGCTCCAGCGACGCGCATTCGAGGACCGGGAATCCGTCCTTCTTCGACGGCGTCGCGAACGTCGGCGGCGATGCGATTGGAGCTGCCGAGGTCGCGAATCGTCGTGACGCCCGCCTTGATCGACTTGCGCGCGTTCTCGACGGCGCGCAATAGCCGCTGCGATGGCGTCGTTGCGGCGATCATTCCCATGAGATCGGGCTCACCGCTGCCCTCGAGATGCGCGTGCGCGTTCACTAAGCCGGGCGTGACGCATGGGGATTCCAGGTCGCGGTCGCCGCCGGCGGCGCGGATCTCCGCAACGGCGCCGTTTGCAATCACGACGTCGACGTTGCGTCTGGGCGGCTCCAGCGTGCCGTCGTAAAGGACTCCGGCGCGGACGATCATCGGGCTCTATTCGGACGAAACGCAAGCGCGGCCCTTTAGTGAATGCGAAGGTTGGTAAGGCTCGCGACACCGTTGACGATCAGTTGCACGGCAATGGCCGCCACGATGATGCCGACGATACGCCCCACGGCGTCCACGCCCGTCGGTCCGAACCAGCGCGTCAGTGTCTCCGCGCCACGCATGAACAGAAACGTTATCGCGACGACGACCAAGGCGACGATCGCAAAGATCCCGCCGTTGAGCATTTCGTGACCGGGCGACGGGTTGACGAGCGCCACGGAGGCGGTGAGCGCGCCGGGCCCCGTAATGATCGGGATGCCGAGCGGGAAGACCGCCGGGTCCTTGAGCGGCGCGGCCTTCGCGCTGTCGGCGGTCTGGCGATCGGTCTTCTCCGCAAAGACCATGTCGAAGCCCACTTTGAGCAACAGCAAACCGCCGGCAATTTTGAAGGCTCCCATCTCTACGCCGAGCGCTTTCAGCAATGCCTCTCCCACGAACGCGAACCCGATCAGCGCCGTGGCCGCTACCACGGAAGCCCGCAGCGCGATGTCCGCCTGATCGCGCGGCGAACGTCCCTCGGTCAACGTGGCGAACGCCGCCGCCGCTTCGATCGGATTGAGCATGGCGATCAACGTCACGAAGACGTAGAACGCCTCCGCGAACTGGCCGCTCAGCAGGGCGACCAGGAGAGTTTGCGGTGCGCGGCCTCCGCGCGCGCGATGGCGACGTCGTCCACCTCGCCGTCGAGCAGCATCGTGAAGTGTCCCATCTTCCTTCGAGCGACGGCGTGGCGTTTGCCGTACACGTGCAACACGATTGAGGGATCTTCCAACAGCTCCGACACTCCCGCGAGACGATCGCCCGCGCCCGTGCCGAGGATGTTCATCATGATCGCGTTGGCGAGCAGCCGCGGACGCGACAACGGCAGATGGCAGATCGCGCGGACGTGCTGCTCGTACTGCGAGCAGGGGGTTGCGTCGATCGTATAATGCCCGCTGTTGTGTGGGCGCGGCGCTATCTCGTTGAGGAGCAACTCGCCGTCATGCGACACGAAGAATTCGGTGCAAAACGTCCCCACGATGCCGAGGCCACGACCGACGCGTTGCGCGTACTCCTGCGAGCGCTCCGTGAGCGTGGAAGCGACGCGCGCGGGCGCGATCGTTCGAACGAGGATGCCGCGATCGTGCGCGTTTTCGGCGACGGGATAGGCCACGATCTCGCCGTCGCTGCTGCGCGTCGCGATCACGCTGATCTCCGCAGCCAGCGCGACGTGACGCTCGAAGATCGACTCCGCGCCGCCGGAAGCGGCAAACGCATCTTTCGCCTCCGCCGGCGAGCTGACGCGCCACTGGCCTTTGCCGTCGTACCCGCCGTGCGCGAGCTTCACGATCGCCGGGAAGCCGATCGCGCGCGATGCCTCCTGCAGCTCTTCCAACGACCGCACCGCGGCGAAGCGCGTCGTTGGTATGCCTGCCGAGTTGGCAAACTCTTTCTCCCGCACGCGATGTTGCGTGATCGCGAGAACGCTGCTCGCGGGCGACACGCGATGCCCGAGAGCTTCGAGGTGCCGAACCGACGCGATGTCGATGTTTTCGAACTCGTACGTGATGACGTCGCTGCGCCGCCCGAGCTCGGCGATGGCGTCAAGATCGCCGTACGCCGCTACGATCTGTTCGTCGGCGACTTGCCCACAGGGCGAATGTTCCTGCGGGTCGAGCGTGACGACGTAGTATCCCATGCGCTTGGCGTCGAGCGCAAACATGCGACCCAACTGGCCGCCGCCGATGACGCCGATGGTCTCGACCGGGTTCAATCCAGTCGGCTATTGGCTGCGCTGTCGTGCATGCGCGCGACGTACGCGGCCAAGCGTTCCGCGACGCCGGGGTCCGCGAGCGCCACGATTCGCGCGGCAAACAATGCCGCGTTGACCGCACCACCGATGGCCATCGTCGCCACGGGAACGCCGGGCGGCATTTGCGCGATCGAGAGCAGCGAATCGAAGCCACTTGCCCGCGACGGCACGGGGACGCCGATGACGGGCAGCAGCGTCTTCGCCGCGGTCATGCCGGGCAAGTGCGCCGCGCCCCCGGCACCGGCGATGATCGCCGCCAAGCCGCGCGATGCAGCAGAGGCGGCATATTCAAACATCTCGTCGGGCATTCGATGCGCCGAGACGACGCTAACCTCGCACGGGATTCCGAGCTCATCCAGTGTGGCGCGCGCGGGAGACATCGTCTCCCAGTCCGAGCTGCTGCCCATGATGATACCGATCGCGGGTTTTCTCGCTTGCGCCACGCTGCGGCGGTTCGAGCCGCCATCGAGGTTGTCATGCTCGGCGCGCGAAGGATGATTTATGGCGCGATTCTTGTTCGGCATCAACTACTGGCCGCGGCGCAGCGCGATGTACATGTGGCAGCGATTCGACATTCGCGAGATCGCGGAAGATCTGAGCCATATCAAAGACCTAGGCCTCGATGTCGTGCGATTCTTCCTCATGTGGGAAGCGTTTCAGCCGGACCCGACGCATATGGATGGCGGCGCGCTGCGCAATTTCGACGCCGTGATGGACGCCGCCGCAGAGGTTGGGCTCAAAGCCATGCCGACGCTCTTTTGCGGTCACATGAGCGGCGTGAACTGGCTGCCCGGGTGGACGTTGGAACGCGAAAGCGCGCAGGGGCGTTTTCGCACGATTTCCAACGGCGTGGCGCTCGACCGCTCCATCGGCGATTTTTACGCCGATCCGGAGCTCGTGCGCGCCCAACTGTTATTCGCCCGGCGCGTCGGCGAACGGGCGCGCGCGCATCCGGCGCTCTTCGCATGGGACGTCGGCAACGAATTTTCCAACCTTCGCCTGCCGCAGCGCCCTCAGGACGCAGCGGAGTGGAGCCGCCGCTTGAGCGAAACCCTGCTCGAAGCATCGGGCGCGCCCGCCACCGGGGGAATGCACGGCGAGGACCTGGAGCAAGACCGGCGATTGCGTCCCTCGAGCATTGCCGCGGAGTGGCCGTTTGCGACGATGCACGGCTATTCCGTGTACAGCAAGTTCTCGCGGGGCCGGCTCGATGCCGACGTCGTGCCGTTTCTCTGCCAACTGCAACAGTCGTTTAGCGGAAAGGCCGTGCTCTTTAGCGAGTTCGGTAATCCGCAATGCCCGCCCGGAGTCACCCGCATTGACGGCTTCGCCTGTCTCGACGAAGAGGAGATGGAGCAATATGGCTCGGCGGTGATCCAGCGGTTGCAATCCCGAGGCGCGCTCGGCGCATTTTGGTGGTGCTGGACAGACTACGATCCGGCGCTCGCCGGCGTACCGCCATTCGATCGCGCGCCGCACGAGCTGCGCTTCGGCATCGTGCGGAGCGACGGCACGCGCAAGCCTATCGCGCTCACCTTGCAAAAGGCGGCGGCAGACGCGCCGGACGTGGTCTCGACGCCGGCGCCCATCGCCGACGAAAACGAGTACTTCGCGGGACTTCCGCGCAGCATCGAACGCGAATATCGCACGTATTGCGAGACGCATGCCTAAGGGGAATTCCGCGGCAGCGGCGCCGCGCACGATGATCGTGACCGGCGCGAGCTCCGGCATCGGCGAAGCGCTGACGCGGGCCGCGGCCGCGCGCGGTTATCGCGTCGTCGCCGTCGCGCGGCGCGTCGAACGCCTGGAAGCGTTGCGCGCCTCCATCACGGATGGCGGCGGAAGATGCATCACAGTGGCCGCCGACGTCACCGCGCCCGAGAGCGCCGCTCGAATCGTGGACGCGGCGCTGCGCGACTTCGGCCGGATCGACGTCGTGGTCAACAACGCCGGCGGCGGCACGACGGGCGCGCTGCTGGAACAGAGCGACGCGCAACTCGACGCGCAGTGGCGGCTCAACGTCGTCGCGCCGCTGCGCCTGGCGCGGGCCGCACTGGCGTCGCTCGAACCCGTGCGGGGTGTCCTGGTCTTCGTCGGTTCGGGCAGCGCGCGCATCCCGTTGCCGCAATGGGGCGCGTATGCGAGCGCGAAGGCCGCAATCCGCGCGGCCGCCATTCAGCTGCGGCGCGAGCTGCGCCCGCGCGGCATCGCCGTCACGTACGTCGATCCGGGACTCGTCGCGACGGAGTTTCATTCCGCGATGGGAATCCGCCGTCCGAACGGAATCGTGCCCACCGCGCCCGACCGCGTCGCGCGGGCGATTTTGCGCGGCATCGAGCGTCGTCGCGCGGTCGTCAACGCGACGCCGCTACAGAGTCTGGGAACGCTTCTCGGCGAGTTTGCGGGGACGCTCGCCGACCCACTCATCCGTGCCCGCTTCGCTCCCCGCCCCGTTGCCACAGCGTACGAGGAGCCAATTCCCCCGTGTCACCCTGAGCTTGTCGAAGGGCGACACAGCCACACACCGTCAATGGAAGCGGCGCTCGAACCGCTCGCCCGTCGGATGGAACGCGTGAAGCTGCCGCAATCGTTTTTGCGCGAAGCGCTCGTTGCCGACCAGACGTTAGAATTCAATGCGCTCGCAATGCGTTGGGCGGGGATGCCGAACAAGAACGAACGGGCGGCGTTGCGCGAGGCGCTGGATGCGCTCGCGGCGGCGGGCTATTTGCAGCCTTTGGAGGACGAGAAGTGGCAGGTTCTACGATCGGCGCAGTGAGCCGCTGGTTCGCGGTGACGCTCGGCGCCACGGCACTGACCGGCATCGCTCTTGCGTCCGCCCGTCCGGCGGAGCAGCGCGGCGAGTTCGCGCTCTTGGGCGGGACGCCCAAGATCGTGTCGAAGTTTTGGACGGCGCTCTCGACAACCTATTCTTCGATGCTGTTCATCCGGCAATACGCCGCAGACGGCACGACGCCGATTCGCAACTACGACCTCGACATGCAGAAGCTGATGCACTTGGTGATCGTCCGCGACGATTTCGCGACGTTTGCTCACGTGCACCCGGCGTTCGATCCGTCCACCGGCACGTTTTCGCAGCGCTTCACCAAGGAACGGAATCACCGCTACTACGTCTATGCCGACACCGATCCGCGCGGCATCGGGCAGCAGGTTTTCCGCTTTACTATTGAGAGCGACGGGCCGACGGCCCAACAATCGCCGCCATCCGGAGCCTCCGCCACGACGCTGACCATCGCCCCGTATACGGTAACGCTCTCGGCGACCACGCTGCCGGCGGACCGCCCGCAGGAACTCGGCATCAGCGTGCGGCGCGAGGGCCGTCCCGCTGCAGACCTGCGCCCCTACCTCGGCGCCGCGGCGCACGCTGTTTTCATCAATACGGCCACGTTGCAGTACGTGCATCTGCACCCGATGCTCCGCGGCGCGGCCGCCATGCCGACGAACATGGCGATGCCGATGTCCTCGCAGTCCGCGGCGGGGCCCGAAATGCAGCTCGATCTGGCCGCGCTTCCGGCGGCCTCGTATAAGCTCTGGCTACAGTTTGGCGGTGCGGGCGATCGCGTCTACACCGCGCCGTTTACGCTGCTGGTGCGCTGACTCGGCGGAGATACTTCACGCCGATCGCCGCAAAGAAGAGCAACGTCGCGAGCAACACGATCGTGGCGCCGCTCGATGCGCGAACGTAATAGGAGAGGTACAGTCCCCCCAGGGTGCTGGCCGCGCCGAAGATCGCCGCGAGCCCCATCATCGGCGCGAAGCGCGACGTGAGCTGATAGGCGGCCGCGGCGGGCGTCACGAGCAGGGCCGCGACCAGCACGATGCCGACCGCCTGCAGCGAGACGACGATGGTTAGCGCCAGCATCACGAGCAGCGCGTACTCGTGCGCCGGCGCGGCGATGCCGCTGGCCTGCGCGACGACGGGGTCGAACGTCGTGTAGAGCAGGCCGCGAAAAAGCACGATCACCGCCGCGGCGACGACGATGCTCAGCGCGAGGATGAGCCAAAGATCCTGCGGTTGCACCGCGAGAATATCGCCGAAGAGAAAGCTCTGCAGATCGATCGCATAGCTGCGCTGCCGGCTCATCAAATAGACGCCGAGCGCGAACATCCCCGTGAAGAGGACGCCGATCGTGGTGTCGAGGGAGATGCGGCCGCGGCGGTGGACGAAGCCGATGCCGACCCCCGTCAGCACTGCGACGACCCCGGCGCCGATGTAAAAGTTGGCGCCGCGCAGATACGCGATGACGATGCCGGCGAACGACGCATGCGCGATGCCGTCACCGATAAACGAAAGGCGTCGAAGCACGACGTACGTTCCCATCGTGGAGCAGAGAATCCCGACCACCAGGGCCGCGACGAACGCGCGCTGCATGAACGCATACGCGAACGGCTCCAAGAAAACGTTCACTTTGTCAGGGTCAGCCGGAGCCCATTATCTCGGGGTGCGCCGAATGTGCCAAGTGCGGCTCGTGATCGTGCCGCAGGTGTCCGTGCGTGTGGGTGTGCTCGCGGATCGCCGCGTACGCGCCGGACTCGACCACTTCGCGCGGCGTTCCCAAGGCGAGCACGCGGCGGTCGAGCACCAAAAGCCGATCGAACCACTGCTCGACGCGATCGAGGTCGTGCGTAGCCATCAGGATCGGCATCCCGTCCGCGGCCAGTCGGCGAACGATCTCTCCCAACGCGTCCTCCGTCGCGGCATCAACGCCGGTGGTCGGCTCGTCGAGGAGCAGCACTTTCGGTTCCTGAGCGAGCGCACGCGCCACGAACGCGCGCTGCTGTTGTCCGCCGGACAGATGCGCGATGTGTCGATCGCTCAACGCGCTCATGCCGACGAGCGCCAACGCATTGCGAACGACGTCGCCGTCGCGCTCGCCAAAGTGCTGCCAAAACCGCAGTCGCGCGAAACGCCCCATCGCAACGACGTCCCACACCGTCGCGGGAAATGACCAATCGACGGCTTCGACCTGCGGAACGTACGCAATGGTCCCGGCTGCGAGACGGCGCGGCGCCTCGCCGAGCACGACCAGTTCGCCATTCGATGGCTTGAGCAGACCGGCAATCGTCTTCAGCAGCGTGGACTTGCCCGAACCGTTCGGACCCACGATCCCCAGCGCCTCGCCGTTGCGAACGCTGAACGTCGCGTCCACCACGGCGGTAAAGTCCTCGTAGGCGACGGTGAGTTCGCGCGCAACGACCGCTTCGCCGCTCATTTGAGCGTTTTGACGATCATGCCGGTGTCGTACTGCAGCATGTTCGGATAGTTCGAGACACGCGGATCCGTACCGACGGAATCGTCGTATAGATCCTCGACCACGCTGATGCCGGCGCCTTGCGCAATCGCGTAGAGAATTTTCGGGCTGTACTCGGGCTCACTGAAGACCCCGTGAACGTGGTGCGCTTTCGCGAGGTCGATGAGGCGGGCGATCTGCTGCGGGTTGGGCTCCTGCCCGGGATTGCGCTCGACGAAGCCGAGCGTCGCAATGCCGAAGCGGTCGTTATAGTACTGCCACGCATTGTGAAAGACGATCATATATCGATGCGACGGCGGTATCGCGTCGATGCGGCGTTGAATGTCGGCGCGCAGCTCCTGTAAGCGTCGCTTATAGGCGAAGGCGTTGCGGCGGTAGACGTTGGCGTGGGAGGGATCGAGATCGGCCAGGGCCTGCCACACTTTGTCGACGTACCGTTCGGCCAGGACTGGATCCATCCAGAGGTGCGGGTTGAGATCCTTCACCGGCAAACCGTCGCTCTCCACGACGACGCGCAGCTTGGGACTTCGCGCGTCGCGCAGGAGGCGATCCAGCCAAGATTCCAAGCCTGCGCCGTTCTCTACCAGCAACTGCGCGTCGGCGACCGTCGCGACGTCTTGCGGCGCGGGCTGAAACGTCTCGGGCGACGCTCCGACCGGCACGATATTCTTCACGATCACTCGCTCGCCGCCGACGCCTTGTACGAACGAGTTCAGCGTCGAGATTGTAGTCGCGACGCGAATCTTGTCACCCCGAAGCTCCCGCGCGTGCGCGCAGCCGACCGACGCAAGCAACGCGAGGGCCGCGATGCATTTCACCGGCACGAGCGGCACCTTCCGAAGAACTCCAGCGCGTGGTCGTCAAGCCGGAAACCATGACGCTTGCGCAGGGATTCGGCAAACTGCTCCATTGCGGCGCAGTCCACGTCTTGGGCGCGCCCGCAGTTCGCACAAATCGCATGGTGATGGTGGTGCGCCGGCTCGCAGAGCATGAAAGTCGCTTCGCCTGCGGTGTCGGCGCGCGCGGCGATGTCGCCCTTAGCGCGTAGATGGTCGAGGGTCCGATAGACCGTGGAGAGCGAAACCCGCTCGCCGGCGCGCCTCAGCCTCCGATGAATCTCCGCCGCCGAAAGAAAACGCCGCTCGCGCGAGAGAATGGACGCGATCCATTCACGGGACCGCGTGACGTAGTCCGCCCTACTGCCCACGCCCGGATTATTTGCGAAAGGTTCGCATTTTACCTTTTTTCGAGTGGTGGCGTTCTACTTCAGGGGCTTGTCGCGGGCGATGGAGCCGGTGACGGACAGGCGGCGATTGCGGCCTTGGCGTTCGCCGTTACCTGATCGCGCCAGTAGTTGGAGGTATTTGGCCATTCCGGCAACGCCATACTTATGGCGTCGGCGCGCGTGCGTATCTTCGGCGCGACCTCACTTACCGGTCGCGGCACGGCGCCGCCCTGATCGTTCACGACGTTGGCCAGCGCGAGCCACGCGTCGGCCAGCATCATCGTCGGGAGCGCCTTTGTGGCAGCGGGGCACGACGCGTTCAACTTCGCCGCGACGTCGGATTCCAGCGCCAACGCCCACGCCGAATAGGCGCCGACTTGCGCAAAGAGCGCGTTTCGTTGAGCCTGATCGGTGCAGATGCTGTCGAGGATCTCGTGCTCTTCGCTCAACGCTGAGACGATGTCCGCCAAAGCGCCGTAACGCTGCAGCAACCCCGCGGAGCCGTCGCGCGCCGCGCGGCGTTCGTACTCGTGCAGATGGGCGCCGGCATCGTTGACCGTCTGCGCGTTACAGCGGTTGAGCGCGATCGTTTGCGGCTGCGGTGGGTCCGCCGCCGCAGGACGAGCAAAAGAGATAACGGCTGCTACCGTCGCTACGAGCGCAATCGAGAGTCGTGTCATCCTTTTGACAGGTGCCCAGGCCGGCGCGTACAATCCTTCACGGCACACTGTCACCCTGAGCGGAGTCGCAGGGCGTGGGGATGTAGCTCAGCTGGTAGAGCACTTGCTTCGCATGTAAGGGGTCGGGGGTTCGAGTCCCCCCATCTCCACCAACCATTTGCTAGTCCTGTGAAAGACGCAAATTACCGGCGGCTTACAACTGATGTAAGTGCTCACGCTGTACGCACGTTGCGGAGATGGTTCTTCTGTCGATCGCTTACAGGTCGGGAGAATTAGCCGGCGTTCGTCGAAAACCGTCGTAGCGGTAAGGCCAGACATCGAAGCTTACGCGCCTGACGAAAACGAGGCACTAGCAGAATCCGCGCGGGGCGTAGGATCTGCTTACGATGCGCTAGCGGGCCGCCAGGCAGAGTCTAACGCAACCGTTGCGGCGATCGACGCGCTGCGCGCAACGATAGAGCATAGGTTCGAGTCGTCAAGGGAAAGCTGACGTCGAGTTTATGCTGCGCGATCCACCTTCTTTTTCGGCCGGCCGCCGCGGCGCCCATTCCGTCGTGCAGCTCGCTGCTTTGCCGGTGAGCGGCTTCCCCCACCCTTGCGTCCCAAGACGGCGCCGGGCTTGACGCCCAGCATCTCGCTAAGCAGCCCCGCAAGATAAATGTCAATGTCGAGATCGCGCTGCGATAAGGTCACCCCCGCGTTATCAGGTTTTAACGCCCGCAGCTGTCCTTGAGTCAGATTTTTCAGCTCCTTAACCGCGAGCCGGGGAATCTCGACAAGCGCGCCGGTTGAAAGGCAAAGCGTAATAACGTCGCGCTTTGGCGCATATGCGACTCGTTCAAGCGTCGGTTCAATCGTCTTAGCCATGGCCTTCGCCCCTTGTGTGAGTCGAACTGCAGCGGCGTAGCCGCTGACTTCCACCACGGTTGGCATGCTGCATTATAACCTAAACGTTTAGGTTTGTAAACAGCAGGACGACCGGATCGGGCGTCTTGAGTCATATTCAGTTCACGCAATGTTTGAGTCAGGCAGAGACGGGAAAGCGACTCCGAAAGCCCTGTTAGGGTGCTCACTCCCTTCCTTAATGATCGATAAACGAAAGCTTAACGTTGTCGTAACGCGAGGCATGTTAACTTTTAGCGCATTCGTTTCAAGTAAAAGTAAAGTTCTCTTAGCTGGCTAAGGACACGAGATGCGCTTTCGTGCATTGGCAACCGACTTCGACGGAACCCTCGCAGACGAGGGCCGAGTTTCCGAGGCGGCCCTAGCGGCATTGGCATCATTGCGCAAGAGCGACCGATTCCTACTCCTAGTCACCGGCCGGCTTCTTGAAGATCTTCAGAACATTTTTTCGCATTTAGAGCTATTCCATTGGGTCGTTGCCGAAAACGGGGCAGTACTCTACGAGCCCGCTTCGAGACAACACGTAACGCTGGCTGCGCCGCCACCCAAGGAGTTCCTGGATCGACTGGCTACTTTAGGTGTCCCGCTGGAGTGGGGTCATGTGATCGTCGCAACGCGGGAGCCGCACGAAAAGGCCGTGCTTGATGTGATTCGCGACCTGGGTCTGGAGCTACAGGTCATCTTCAATAAGGGCGCGGTCATGGTTCTGCCGACGAACGTTAACAAGGCTTCCGGTCTCAGCGCGGCACTTCACCGTATGAAGCTGTCCCCGCATAATACGGTCGCCGTGGGCGACGCGGAAAATGATCATGCCTTCCTGTCTCTCTGCGAATGTGCTGTGGCAACGGCAAACGCTCTGCCGTCGCTAAAGCAACATGCAAACTTCGTCCTCGAAGAGCCCAACGGCGAGGGCGTCGTGAGGCTGGCAGACGAAGTTCGCCTTTCTGACTTGGCAGCCCGGCCGTTTCCTCAACACGACGTGCCGCTCGGTACGACGCGCGAAGGCACCGAAGTCTTGCTGCATCCCTATATGTCGGGTACATTACTTTTTGCCGGGCCATCCGGAGGTGGTAAGTCGACCGCGGCGCTTAGCTTCGTTGAACAGATCGAAGGCCGAGGTTACCAGACATGCATTATCGATCCAGAGGGTGACTACGAAGCTTTCGGAAAGGCGATTGTGCTTGGCGATGCGACAATGGCA